>JAFURE010000006.1 GCA_017471985.1 Akkermansia sp.
AACCTGCCTCTCATCTGCCGCCCTCGTTCCTCGGGCTCATCTATTTTATATACTCCTACCCGGGGCTTCGCCGCTTCGCGGCTCAGCCGCCGGGCTATTGAGCTATCGCCCGCTGTCGCGGGCTCTGGTTTAGGCTCGCCTGTGGCTCGCTTTGGAATAAAAGCTTTTTCACGGCCTTCGGCCGGGTGAAAAGCGGGCTTTACCCGCGGTGAAGACTGCGCTGCGCGCAGAGTGAAGACCAATGCTGACGCCTTGGTGATAGGCTGACAAGCTCCAATTTGTAGAGGGATCGACAGGCCGTAGGTTGAAAAATAAATAGCTTTGTCAAGTTTTTGAGATTCCCGACTAGAGGCTTTACTCAAAAAGCTCGGGGTAATCCTTCTTCACCATGAGGAGGTGGCGCAGGGCTGTAGGATTGAGGCGTGAGAACGTCAAATCCCCGGTAAATCTCAGCCCGGTCGCGGCATCTGTTCTGAGCTCCGAGCGGTTGAAGCCAATCAGCGTTTTCCCGCTCGCCGGATAGGTGCCCGGAGCCTTCGTCTGTTTCTCCCTACCGATTTCGTAAACAACGGTATAAATCAGATATTCATCCGGCAGAGGTGCACCCTTGATGGTATCGAGCACACGCACCTTGATATGGTGCGGTTCATATATGTGCTGAACCGGCCTCACGGTTTCCTCCACTATTTCACAGTGCAGAATGGTATCGTTCCATCGAGCCAGCTTCCAGAGCAGATAGGGTGCGCCCTTATAGCTCATGGGCGGTTCCTCAATGGGCTGAGCTACAGCAGGTGAGGCCGACAGAGATAGGGATAAAACACCGATAAGCAGAGCAATAAGATATTTCATCGTCATCACCTTTACTTACATACTCTCGGCGAGAATCTGACGCACTTCGTCTGTTGTCAAATCAGGCTTGTAACCACCGCGCAGCAGGAAGGTACCCTCGGCAATGCCGTCGAGCATATCCTCGGTCGTTCCCAATTCGCGCAGGGACATCACCAAGCCGATTTCCTGCATCCAGGCTTTCATGGCATCCAGACCGTCGAGGGCAATCTGCTCATCGGTCTTCCCCTCGGATGCCACGCCCCACACATTGATGGCGTAGCGCTTAAACTTGGACAGACCGTACGGGAGGATGTGGCGGAAGTAGGGCAGCGTGACGGCTGCCAGAGTCATACCGTGAGTGGCATCGGTATAGGCCCCGACGGACTGCCCCATCATGTGTACCATCCAGTCGGTTGTCTTTCCCTTGGATATCAGCGTATTGAGCGCCCAGGTAGCCGTCCACATAATGTTGCTGCGGGCCTCGTAATTCTGCGGGTCAACGGCAGCGGCGCGACTGGCGACAATGAGGGAGCGCATGAGCCCCTCGGCGATGTAGTCGCTGGTGTTGTCATCCGTGCCCGAGAGGTACTGCTCCAGAATGTGGGACATGATATCGAAGCACCCCGCCACCATCTGGTAACGTGGCAGGGTCAGTGTAAGCTCGGGATTCAGAATAGAGAAACGCGGGTACACATTATCACCAAACACGCGACCGATTTTGCGCTTGGTGGAGTGGTTCGTAATGACGGAACCGCCGTTCATCTCGCTGCCGGTGCCGGCCATGGTCAGCACACAGCCGACAGGGATAACCGGGTTGCTCACCGGCTCCATGCGCACGTAGTATTTTTCCCATGCATCCTCCTCACAATAAGCCGCTACCGACACACCCTTAGCGTAGTCACAGACAGAGCCGCCACCCACTGCCAGAATGAGGTCGGCCCGGCAGGCTCGGGCACGGGCTGCGCCCTCAGCCAGTTTCTCCACGGTGGGGTTGGGCATCACGCCCGGGTCCTCGGTCACCGTCTTGCCGGCGGCCTGCAGGATAGCGATAATTTTGTCGTAAAGTCCGCTTGCCTTAATGGATTGCTTGCCGTACGTGAGCAGAACAGAGGGGCCATAGTTCTGCAACTCAGCAGCCAGAGCATTCAGAGAATCGGGGCCGAAATGCAGACGAGTGGGGTTGGAGTAGGTAAATGTGCCGTTCATGGTGAAAAAAAGGGTTCTTCTGCCCTGTATTCTAGCGCAACTGCACCATGCACGTCAACCTAAATCTCATACAAACGGCCCAAGCAAAATCATAAGCCCCCATCCGACAACTGTAGCGCCGGCAGAGAGTGGGATGTCCACCGCAGCGAGAGCCCATGTCAATGGGCGGCGCAACTGATTGCCGATAGTGCGTTCATGTGGCAGGGAGTTGAGCAGAACACGTGAGCGCTCCGCCAAGAACTCTTCATTTCTGTGCTTCACCCTGCGGGCCGTGCGCATATCGATGGAATCTGCCCTCAACAGGCGGATTTTCTCAGCCAGTAAAGCACCGGAATCATACTCACCAGCCTCAGCCATCAGCAGCTGTAACTGCTTATCCGTAAGCTCAGCATAGTATGTCTGAGCTTCACTCTGCTCGGCAAAGGCCTCTGTATACGACAAGTCGCGGCTCCCCACCCGGATGCCATGCCTTAAACGAACAGAAATCAAATCGCAGTCCATCGGCACATACACCACCGGGAGCTCCACATAGTACAAATCCCCCTTTTTCCACAGGTTCGGTTGCTTGGGTTGACATGTATTGAATTGGCTCGTCGACTCCTGCACCTCAATAGCGGGCTTCTTGTGCCCCACATTGTCCAGCACTCCCGAGGTGGAAACATACACACAGGAATGAAGCAGTAAGCAGATGAGCAACAATATGTTTTTCATGGCGACTGATGGCAGTGTAGCACGACAAAATGAAGCATGCAAGTTCTTTTTGCTAGACATTGATTTTTTTTATGTTACATTTATTTCAAAACCAACTTTCCGGTCATGTTCACCAAACACGCACTTACCATTGCAGCCTGTCTTTTTCTCCCCGCTACGCTCATCTCGCTCATCATAGCCGGGTATTTCTGGTTCGACAGCCTGAACCGTCAGTCCGAATGGAGCAAAGCCGAAGCCACGGTCACCCGCATCGAGTGGAAAGAAAGTACCAACGGCCACGGCGAGAAAGTCCCATTTGCCCACGCTATCTTCACCTTCACCACGGCGGATGGCAGCGTGGTCGAAGTTCCCTCCCAGACTGCGGCCAGCGGAAAACCGCTTTACCGGGTCGGCGATACCCAATGGGTCATTTACCCACCCAATGCCCCACAGCAGGCCGAAGAAGACACCTTCCTTGTGCAATTCCTTCTACCGCTCATACTCACGGTCGAAACCCTGCTCATCGGCCTCATTACCGCCCTTCTCTTCTACTTCGGCCGTCGGGCACAGCGCAAAACCGCCCTGCCCGCTTTGCCGAAATCATGCGCATGAGAGGGTGATGACGAGTGCTGAATTCACGAGCTTCGCATAACGGCAAAAAGCCCTTTCACTTTCCCATTCATTATCAATAGCAATTTGCAAAAACCCAAGGGACTTTTCGTCCTTACCGTTGCAAAAACCCAAGGGAGTTTCCGAAAAAACGTCAATTTTCCACCACTTCGGCATAACCGGGAGGGAGGGTCAGGCACTCACGCCAAACGGCGCTGCGCATGAGGTAGCGGAACAGCGGAGCAAGCTCATCGTCCTTCGGTAGGAGCATGGCAGGATGCACACGAAGTTCCACCTCGCAACCGAGGGCCGCAAGGGAGCTGATTTCGTCCTCCGCCGTCATGTACCAGATAACGTGGGAGCCCTCCGAAAAATAATCAATTCTCAGCGCAGGCAATGTGTTCCCTTGTCTGGCAAGGTAAGCCAGGTAGTCCGCCAGCACTGAAGTAAAGGGAGTCAACACAAAGCGTTCCCCGCGGTACTCGCCGGCAAATAGCCACGGCATATCCCCCGGGACCTCGACCGGCGCCCCGCCTGCGGGAAAAGTGAGCATGAAAAAGCTCGTGACATCACGGAATCGCGAATCACGCGAATGGGTAACATAATACGAATAGTCCAGCCCACACCCGCGAACCTGCATCTGTTGCACCAGCTCCCGAGACAAGCGCACGGACGAGCCATCGGCCCGAGCATGATTGGCCCAACGATATACACTCAGACTCAATCCCTTCCCCTGCACCTGTTCCAACACCTTCCCTGCCACCACAAGCTCACTGTTCACCTCCTCCATATCCTCACAGACAGTCAGGCAGGCGCAGTGTTTCTCCGGCTCAATTTCATCGTAAGGCGATGGTAAAACCAGTGGGTAATCGTTATCAAAGAATAGGTAAAGCCTGATTTCCGAATCCATGCACACATCATAACACAGCCCCTCGGCATGTCAAGTTCGCAATTATTTGCGGAAAAACGCACTATATGCTTGCCATCACGGCCAAAATATCTATGATAACGGTATGTTTATCGGCAGGGTAGTGAGATTTTATCTGGAGGGGTTCCGCAGCATGACGCTGGGGCGCACACTCTGGGCCATTATTCTGCTCAAACTCTTCATCATGTTTGCGGTGCTGAAGGCCTTTTTCTTCCCGGCATATCTGCAGGGGGACGAAGCAACGAAGGAAACAACCGTTGCCACGGAGCTGACAGACCGCGCAGCAGAGCAATAACACCATGGAACCCATCGATACATCTCTCGTAGACTGGTCACGCGCACAGTTCGCGCTCACGGCCATGTACCACTGGCTCTTTGTGCCGCTCACCCTCGGGCTGGGCATCATCATGGCCATTATGGAAACCCTGTACGTGCGCACCGGGCGCGAGTTCTGGAAACAGACCGCGCGTTTCTGGATGAAGCTCTTCGGCATTAACTTCGCCATGGGTGTGGCAACGGGCATCATTCTGGAGTTCGAGTTCGGCACCAACTGGAGCAATTACAGCTGGTTTGTAGGCGATATCTTCGGCGCGCCGCTGGCCATTGAGGGCATATTGGCTTTCTTTATGGAGAGCACCTTCATTGCCGTGATGTACTTCGGCTGGAACAAGGTGAGCAAGCGCGCGCATCTGGCCTCCACCTGGCTCACCATCATCGGGGCCACGCTCTCAGCATGGTGGATTCTGGTTGCCAATGCATGGATGCAGCACCCGGTGGGCATGGAGTTCAACCCCGATACCGTGCGCAACGAAATGGTTGACTTTGCTGCGGTAGCCTTCTCCCCGGTAGCGGTGGTGAAGTTCTGCCACACCGTCTCCAGCTCCTGGGTACTGGGAGCCGTATTTGCCGTGGGTGTGAGCTGCTGGTACCTGCTGCGTGGCAAGCACCGCGAGTTTGCTCTGGCCAGTATCAAAGTAGCCGCCTGGTTAGGCCTGATTGCTGCGCTTATTACCGCCCACACCGGTCACCAGAGCGGGCGCGACATTGCTCAGTACCAACCCATGAAACTCGCGGCAGCCGAGGGGCTGTACGAGGGCGGCAACGCTCAGGGGCTGGTGCTCGGCGGCCTGCTGCGCCCCGGGGCAGACTGGACCGCCCCGAGCGATGAGAGCAAGTTCCTGTTCCATGTCGAAATGCCCTACGCCCTCTCCCTGCTGGCCACACACGAGGCCGATGGCTACGTGCCGGGAATCCGCAACCTGCTGGAGGGCGGCTACACCCTGCCCGATGGCAGCACCGCCCTGCCCGCCGAGGAAAAAATGGCGCGCGGACGCAAGGCGATTGCCGCACTTGCCGACTATCGCAAGGCAAAGGATGAAGCCACCAAATCAGCCGCACTGACCACCCTGCGCGAGAACTTCGATTACTTCGGCTATGGCTACCTGAACAGCCCGACCGAACTGGTGCCCAGTGTTCCGATTACCTTCTACAGCTTCCGTATCATGGTCGTGCTGGGCGGCTACTTCATCGCCCTGTTCGCCGGGCTGCTGATTGCCTGCAAGTGGCTGCCGAGCTGGACCCGTTGGAAATGGGCGCTGTGGATAGTGGTGCTCACCATTCCGCTGGCCTGGCTGGCCAGTCAGGCCGGTTGGGTTGTAGCCGAGGTAGGCCGCCAGCCCTGGGCCATTCAGGGGCTGCTGCCGAATGTTGCAGCCATCTCGCGACTGGAGGTCGGCTCTGTTCAGACCACATTCTTCATATTCCTGGTGCTCTTCACCCTTCTGCTGGTAGCCGAGCTGAGCATCATGGGCAAGGCCATCGCCACAGGCCCCGAAACCGATAAACCCACAGCATAAGCCATGAACGACATCTCCTTACTGCAACACTACTGGTGGTTCCTCGTCTCCCTTCTGGGGGCTCTACTGGTTTTCCTCATGTTCGTACAGGGCGGCCAGTCCCTCATCTGGACCCTCGGTCGTACTGAAGAGCAGCGCCGCATGCTGCTACTGGCCACCGGCCGCAAGTGGGAACTGACCTTCACCACCCTCGTCACCTTCGGCGGGGCGTTCTTCGCGTCCTTCCCCCTGTTCTACAGCACCAGCTTCGGCGGGGCGTACTGGGTGTGGGTGCTCATTCTGCTCTGCTTTGTGGTGCAGGCCGTCTCGTATGAATTCCAGCTGAAGAACGGCAATGTACTCGGCACCACGACCTACCGTGTATTCCTGCTGCTCAATGGCTTGCTGGGTCCGCTGCTCATCGGCACCGCCGTGGGCACCTTCTTCACCGGCGCGGAGTTCGTAGTCGATAAAGCCGCCATTGCTCAACCGGCCATGCCTGTTATATCGAGCTGGGTCAACCCGCTGCACGGGCTGGAGGCCGCCATGGTACCGCAGAACCTCATGCTCGGGCTCAGTGTACTGCTGCTCACCCGTGTACTGGCCTGCCTGTATTTCCTCAATAGCATTGCCGATGAAGCCCTGCGCACCAACTGCCGCCGCCGTCTGCGCATGGAGAGCGCCTTCTTCCTGCTCTTCTTCCTGACCTGGCTGCTGCGCTGGCTCTGCGGCTACGGTTACGCCTGGTTGCCCGAGGACGGCTACGTGTACCTCGAACAGTACAAGTACCTGCACAACCTGCTGGCCATGCCGGCGGTACTGGGTACGCTGCTTATCGGCGTGGTGCTGGTGCTCACCGGCATGATAACGGGGTTGAAGGGGTGGCACCGAGCCATCTGGCCCGCCGGTGCCGGCAGTGTGCTGGTGGTACTGGCTCTGCTGCTCTGCGCCGGCTGGAACAACACAGCCTATTACCCCTCTTCCGTATCCCTGCAAAGCTCACTCACTATTGCCAACAGCAGCTCCGGTCTCTTTACCCTGCGTACCATGACCTACGTATCCTTCATCATCCCCTTCGTCCTCGCCTATATCGCATGGGCCTGGCGGGCGCTGGATCGTAAGCCCATTACGCCCGAGGAGGCAAACGAGGAACACTGAGGCATGAAAAGTCTCTTTCCCCTGTTGTTGCTTAGCGGGCTGCTCTGCTCGTGCCGCATAACGCACCGCCATGTTTGGGAATATGCCTACAAGCACGATGGAATCGTGGTCGATTCCCCCGGCACCTGCTATCTGCACGGGGGCAGGCATTATGTGCGAGGTTTTCGCGCACAGTTCCGAGAATTCCCGAACTCGATGTATCTCGACCCCATCAAAGGCAATGTTTACCAATGGAGTGAAATCCCCGGAACGCGCGGAGCAATGGTCTACCACGAGGTACAGCTCTGTAATGATGCGGTGAGCGGAGGCAAATTCGCCGATTTGAAAGAAGACGCAGTCTGGCATCCGCTCGATGGACCCCCCACGCGCAGCTCCCCCATTTCCACCTATTTCTACCACGAATATCAGGTAGATAAAAGTACGCGCCGCCTGAGTACGAATGCCTGGTACGTGTTACCGGCGGTACCGTTTGTGTTTGTAGCGGATGCCGTTGTCAGCGTGGCTGCGCTTCCCATCGGGAGTGTTTCATTCATTTGCAAGGCTCCATTCAGGGCTACGCAACAACAGGCTGCGGAGCAAAAAGCCCCGCAGCCCACAACAAATCCCTGAGCACCTAAGCGGTGACGGTGCTCAACCTCTCAGCGCATTCAGATGAGCTACCAGCCGCTCCGCATGCTGCTGCGAGCTCTTTGTGATGGCCTCCATCATACCGGGGTCCTGGCGCATGTTGTAAGACACACTGCCGGTGTGCACCGTACCGCCGAAGTTCATGCCGGTAAAGTGGCAGGCGCCGCGAATGAAAGCGAAGAACTCGTCCCAGTTCATGCAGTCAGCCGGGGCTCCCGTGGTGTAGGAAAGTACCAGGGTCTTGCCACGCAGCTTGTCACCGGTCGAACCGTGAGAGAAGCCGTGCAGGAATACCTCCTCCATCCAGCGGTGCAGGAGGGAGGGCATGGAGAACCAGAACACCGGGAACTGCAGCACAATGATATCCGCCCACATCAGATTTTCCTGCTCCGCCTTAACATCGATGGGCTTATGCGTGTAAAGACGATCCAGATACACCGTACGGCAGCCGGGCAGTTTTTCTTCCAGCATGCTCATGATAGTCTTGTTGGCCACCGAGTCATTCATATCGGTATGGCCGGATACGATAAGGATATTTTTCATGGCTTCAATACGTTATTTACTTCGTAGCTATGATACAGTATTTTGGTAGGAAATCAACAAAAAAGCCTCACATATAACCATATTTTCTGCGGAAAGCCAGAACAAACAGGACAGAGAACCCCAGAGCGCAGATTTCAGCCACCGTTGCGCTCCACCAGATAGCATTGTTCCCGAACAGGAGGGGCAGAGCCAGCACTGCGACAGCCTGAAACAAAAAGGTACGCAGGAAAGCGATGAGGGCAGAAATCAGCCCGTTGTTCATGGCGGTGAAAAGCCCAGAAGCAAAGATATTGAAGCCCAGCAGGGCAAAAGAGAGGGCAAACACACAGAATGCATGCTCGGTGAGCGCCGTCAGAGCGGCATTGTACCCCACAAACATGCGGGCCAGCGGACCGGCACAGGCAACAGCCAGCAGAGCCAGGGCCAACCCGGTGCAGGCAATAAGCAACAGACTCTTACGAAAGAGATTACGCAATTCCGCATGATTAGCGGCACCGTGGTTATAGGCAAAGAGCGGGCCACTGCCCATATCAAATCCGAAGAAAATAGCCACAAAGAAGAAGGCCACATACATGACCACCCCGTAAGCCGCCACCCCATCCTCACCGAAATAGCGCAGCAACTGGTAATTGTAGAGCATGCTCATGAGCGAGCCTGAAATACCGCTCACCAGTTCGGAGGCACCGTTAGTACAGGCCTGCAGCATGGGGCGGGGCTGCATGGGGGTGCGGGTAAAACGTAGCAGGCTGTTATTGGGCAACAGGAAATAAATCACCGGGAACAGACCGGCCACAGCCTGACTGAGCCCGGTTGCCACAGCAGCACCGGCAACACCCCAGCCAAAACCGGCCATGAACAAAGCATCGCATACCACATTGGTGAGTCCGCCCGCCACGCTCAGCCAGAAGGCCAGGCGCGGTCTCTCCGCCGCTATCAGCAGCGCCTGAAATGCCCACTGCAACACACAGCAGGGCAGAAAGACCAGCATAATCCGGCCATACAGAACGGCCTCGGGCAGCATATCATCCGTAGCCCCCAGCAGGCGGCAGATATCCGGCAGAAACCATATCCCCACCAACGCCAGCAGAGCCCCCAGACCGGCCGCCAGCATGACAATCTGGGTGAAATATCGCCGGGCTCGCCGCGCTGCCCCCTGCCCCAGAGTCTTGGCCACCAGTGCGGTACCGCCGGCGCCGAACATAAAGCCGAGTCCCCCCAGCAACATCACCACCGGAAACACAAAGTTCACGGCGGCAAAGGCCGTTTTGCCCACAAAGTGCGACACAAACAACCCGTCCACCATCGTGTAAACCGAGGTGAGCAACATCATGCCGATGGGCGGCAACACAAAGGCAAAGAGCTTGCGATAGGTAAAGTGGTCTGACAGCTGAACCTGCATATAACGACAAATTAAAGTTCTATCACCTGCCCGGTACAGATGCTCTGCAGGCGCTCCCCCATCAGCGGACGCATCAATCCGTACGCCGGCACTCCGGTGCAGTGCCCGGTGTAATAGCAGGTGGGCAGTTCCATAAGGCTTTGCGCAGCAGAGCGCAACCGCTCGGCATCCGCCACAGGGTCGGCCTTCATGTAGTGAAAGCCCCCCACCAGCACATCTGCCCTAAAACAGGCGGCAATATTGAGCACACCACGGTGCGAGCAGCCACTGATGAGCACACGCCGCCCACCTTCCTCCAGCAACAGGTATTGCTCATGCCGGAAATCATCTGCCACACGCTCACCGTCAATAACAGCGGTCATGCCCGCCCCCTCGGGGGGATTGTGCATGGGCACGCACTCAGCCGAGTACAAGCGAACGCCCTCCGCCAACTCGGCACAGGCCCCCTGCACTCGGCGAATGCGGGGGTGAGCCGACAGGTACGGAGACAACCCGATATCCTTGCCCGCAGCATTGAAATGCGGGTCAAAGGCATGCTCACTCACCCACACCTCGGCTCTTTCGTTGAGCTGCAGGAATCGCTCCATCCCGCCCCCATGGTCATAGTGACCGTGAGAGAGCACTGCAACATCAACCTCGCTGAGGTTCACCCCCATACATGCAGCATTATCAGCAAAGGCCGCACTTGCCCCCATATCGAAAAGAATGCGCTGCCCACAGGCCTCTATCAGCAGGCTCAGACCATGCTCAGCCGTCAGGTCAGCACGGCTGCTCGTATTCTCGACTAAAACATGTATACGCATAAGGCTCAATCAAATTCGACTATCCAATCAGGATTTGCAGCGGCCTCGAAACACATACGAATCTGCTCCTCGGTCTGCTTGCCGATATGCAGCGGGGGCAAGTCATCGGGCGAAAACCACTCCACGGCAGACGTCTCGATATTGTCGGGCAGCGCCGGCTCGCCCAATGGCTTGCACAGCACAAAGGCCTTAATGATATTGTAGGGCCACACACGGTTGCAGTTGCGCCGACTGAACTCATGCAGAGCCACCAACCGCCCGACCTCGACTGCCAATCCGGCTTCCTCACACACTTCCTTTTCGATGTTACTGCGTATCGTCTGGTCCACATCCACCCAACCTCCCGGCATAGCCCACAGGCCATCGCGCTCCCTCACCAGCAATATCTTACCATCGCGTATGATGGCTGCACGCGAATCGAGTTTAGGGGTCTGAAACCCCGTTTCATTGCAGAACAAATCCCGCACTTTCTCCAGCGGCAGCTCCGTCATCAGCGAGAGCATCTCCGCCGACACCTCCCGCAACCGCTCAAAACGCTCTCGGTCAAAAGGGTCACGCGAATATTCAATCCCCGCCTGCGCAATGAACTGAATCTCTTTTGCCCACGTGAGCCAGCGCCCCTGCAGTGCTTCATTCTCCATGCCCCCATTGTACCGATTTCAGACACAGAAGCAAGCCCGTTCTTTTCAGTCAGCCTCTGTTTCCGGTCGCGCTGTTGAGACCTACAAGGAAAAATAAGACTTGCCAAAATGGCAAGGTGGTGCTAGTATGCGCGGCGATTTGTTATGGTACTTTCAATCAAAACACTGCTGTGTGTGGGTTGCGGATGCTTTGCGGGCGGGGTACTGCGCTATCTGACGAGCTGGTTTATCTGCAACAAGTGGGGAATTACCCTGCCGAACATGCCCTGGCACACACTTGCCATCAACTTTGTGGGCTGCCTGTTCATGGGTGTATTCTGCGGGTTGGCAGCCGGCGGGCTCATTACCTCCCCCAACCTGCGACTGGCTGTAACGGCCGGGCTCTGCGGCGGGTACTCCACACTGGCGGCCTTTGCCTACGAGAACACTGTCATGCTACGCGCCGGTTCCTACCTTACATCATCGGCCTACATCGCAGCCACCCTGCTGGGTAGTCTGGTGTTCTTTGTGATTGGCAGTGCCGGTGCCAACCTCATTCTGAGAGGGCAGCTGTAAGTTGCGGCACACTCAGAGCCCGCCACCGACCATGCGGCAGCGGGCTCTCATACATTCATTGCACAAGGCTTATTCAGCCGGGGCAAAAATCTTCATCTCAGCCACACTGCTGCCGGTGCCATCGAGCGCAGCGGTGGAGAAGAAGCGGAAGTAACGCGCCTTGGCAGCGGGGAAGCTGATAATCTGCTCCACCGGATTGGCACGCAGATTGCCGAACTCGCCCTCGGCAACATTGCGCCAGTTCTTTCCATCAGAGCTCAGCTCCACCCTGTAGCGCGTAGTCATGCCCTGAGTTTTGCCATCCTGACGCGGCAGGTAAGCAAAGCCATTGAGGCTCTGCTCCTTCTTCATATCCACAACAAAATGGGAGGGTGTGCGGTCTATCTGCCACATGGTAGCAGGGTTGCCGTCGAAAGCCAGTGCCACCTTCTCTGCAGCAAAACCACTGTATGTCCACCCCTTGCTGCTGAGCACCACGTCCCCCTTCTCGCCGGTGACCACCGGCTCAGCCTCGGTGGCCGACGGCATGAGCAACAGGGAAAGCTCAGAGATACAGGGACAGGCACCCGCGCGGGTAATGGTCAGGCGCACCCTATCAGTCGTGACAGGCTCGCTCAGCCAGCGCAGCACCTGGTTGCCGATGGTGTGGCCCTTGCCGCCGCGCACATTGAAACCGGTCTCGACCTCGCCGGGATTACCGGGGGCCACCACAGTTACCCACTCACCATCCACCAGAGCCTCCACCTTAAAGGCTTCCACTCGCTGTCCCAGACGAATCTGTTCGCGCAGGCGCACCACATCAAAGGTAACCGGCTGCGGCAGTGTGATTTCTGCCGTGGGGGTCGTGGTGCCGTCATTCGGGCACCAATAACTCTCGATATCACCATCCGTCAGGTTGGACGCCGCAAACTTGCTGCTGTTACCGCGAACCTCAGAGGCCGTGGCGCTTGCATTCAGAGCGTAGTCCTTTGCCAGTAAGCGGTCACGCATCTTGCCGAAAGCCGACAGCGAGGCCACATCGGCAGGGTCGAGCTGCCCACTGCGATTGGGAGCCAGATTAAGGATAAGGTTGGCACCGCGCCCCACACTACCGAGGTATACCTCCATAAGGTGCTCGGGGCTCTTCACATGCCCACCCTGCCCCGGGTGCCAGAACCAACCACGGTGGTTGATGGGAGTATCGCCCTCCAGTGAGAGCCACTTATTCCCCTGAGCGTTGCGGAGCGGGTACTTCACAAATCCCTTCTCCGAGCCGCCCCAGGTCACATCACCACGGCCTGCTGCGCCCCAAATGATGCAGTCGGGCTGCAGCTTGCGGATATTCTTCACCACCTTCTCATAGTTGTAATAGGTATCGGCCTTGCCTATATTACGGTTCTCGCGGGCGCCACCGTAGTAGCCATCACCACCCATAGCGCCATCGAACCAGATTTCAAAGATGGGGCCATACTTGGTCAGCAACTCCTTAATCTGCCTGTAATAAACATCCAGATACCCCTTTCGGCCATACTCCGCACAGTTGCGGTCCCAGGGCGACAAGTAGGTACCGAACGCAAAATCATGTTTCTTACAAGCGAGGGCAAACTCCTTCACCACGTCCCCTTTCCCCTTCTTCCAAGGGGAGAGCCTGATGTTGTGCTTTGTGGATTTCGTGGGCCAGGTGCAGAAACCGTCATGGTGCTTGGCCGTGTAAATCATGCCGCTCATGCCGGCGCTCTTAAAGGTCTTCACTATCTCTTCGGCCTCAAAGTCCGAGGGATTGAACAAGGTGGGGGATTCATCCCCATAGCCCCATTCCCTGTTCGTGTAGGTATTCAACCCGAAGTGTACGAACGCGTACCACTCCATCCGCAGCCAGTCCACCTGTTGGCGTGTCGGCAGCGGGCCATAAGGCTCGGGCGCCTCAACAGCCTGCAGCGGTGTGCTCCACACTGCCCCCAGGCAGCCCATCGTCAGCATGAGTTTGTGCAACATACCTACACCTTACACAAATCACCCCCGCATGGCAAGCACAAAATCACACCAATACAGTAGAAAATATTATTCTCCCAGTAACTCCAGCGTGAGCGGGCACCGCTGCCCCTCATAAAAAGCAGCAAGAACCTCAGCAAAAACATCATTCGGCGCCAGATAGTCAAACAGGGTCATGCAGGAGCACACCTTCAGTGCATCGATGTGCCCCAGAATCGCCACCGCCGACTTCCCGCGGTGCTCCAGCAACGCACGCGAAATCTCGCGCAGTCTCGCCCCCAGCAGCGGGTGAGCCAGATAAGCAGCAGCCTCAGTCCTATCAGCAATGCCGTAAAAACGGGCATTGTGACTGCGTCCCAGCGCGCGCAGCTGGGGGAAGATATACCAAATCCAGTGGTCATATTTACGCCCGCCCTGAATCTCGGCCAGAGCCTGAGCGTAGCCCGCATACTCTACGCCCTGCGCAATGACAAATCTCTCGATATCTTCAGCATTCATGCTTGCTATCATACCCCTGCGTTCTGATTTGTCAAGCTCTATATGACGTATTCCGCACTTGTGAAATCTCCGCAACTGTGGCAGAGTAACATACGTATGAAACTCCAACTGCTCCTCTTCATCCTACTGCTCAGCACACAACTCAGTGCCGACATCTGCCTGCCCGGCCGGAGCGGACAGAACACCCGAAATGAAACAACAGAGGAACAAGACACGGAGCTTGCACACCTGCTGGAACTCTTTCAGGCCTACATGGATTTGGGCGCACTCGAACGAGCGCAGGAAACACTCACTCGACTGCACAAACTTATCGAGCGCCTACCCCGGGAGTCCGCTGCCCCACTGCTCGAAAAAGAAAGCAACCTGCGCCGCCAATTGGAACACAGACAATACCGCTACAAAGAAATCGAAGAGCGCCCATACTGTTGGGTAAACTACGGCCCCAATCCCCCACCGGCTGAAACATTTACCATGGAAAAAGTCCGGCGCTACATGCAATTGGCACGGGGATTCATACAACTGGGGAAGTTCGATGCCGCCCTCGCCGCGCTGAATGACGCCGACACCGTACTACACACCCTGCCACAGGATTACACCGGACGACAGGAACAACTCGACTTCATCACCCGGGCGAAGCAACTTCTGAACGAACTGAAAAAGGCTTACTATGCAGAAACCGGCGGGCACAACAGCCGCGATTTGAGGCGACGCCTTTACAGCTTGGAGGAAGAAATGGCCAAGTTCTGCCATGAGCCTGCCGAGTCATCAGATTTACCACTATAAAAACGGACAGCCATGCGCAAGAACCTCCGTTACTTTCTGATACTTATCGGCATGCTTCCCCTGCTCGCCCTTGCATGGGTAGTGGTACAGCTCCAGACAACCCACCTGCACCTTCTCGGAGCAGATGGGCGCATTTGCCCCTGCGAGTTCGGCGGAATATGCCGCCTGCCCGATGGCACATACCGCCTTGCCGTGCCCGACGCCCCCGGCGAGGTCATATGGGTTGAGGCCAATAGTCTGGGCGATGAGTTCATGTTTACCGAGGCCTATGTGCTGCCCTGGTTCGGCAGAACGCGAGCGGAGATTAACATGGACGGCGAGGCATTGATTCGGCCTTAAATTTCACCAGTGTCGCACTTAAGGCTTTACGTGACGGGCGAGATGTGCTAGAATACCGCGCGCAAGGCGCGCGAAGTGTGCACCTGAGATATAGTTATGAGTGACCCCACGAAGTTCCGAAATCTGGCCATTATCGCCCACGTAGACCACGGCAAAACCACCCTCGTCGACCAGCTGTTGAAAGCCGGTGGCACCTACCGCGAAAATCAGGAGGTACAGGACCGCGCCATGGACTCCATGGATCTGGAGCGTGAAAAGGGTATCACCATCAAGGCCAAGAACACATCCATTCACTGGAACGACTACACCATCAATATCGTAGATACACCCGGCCATGCCGACTTCGGCGCAGAGGTGGAGCGCGTGATGAAAATGGTGGACGGCGTGATTCTGGTGGTGGATGCCTATGAAGGCCCGCAGGCACAGACCCGCTTTGTGCTGCGCAAGGCACTGGAGGAAGGGCTGCTGCCCATTGTGGTCATCAACAAGATTGACCGCCCCCATGCCGACCCCATGAAGGTGCATGACCAGGTGCTGGAACTGCTGCTTGATTTGGATGCCAACGAAGAACAGTTCGAAGCCCCCTTCGTGTACGGCTCCGCCCGCGACGGCTATTTCATGAACAGCCCGGAGAACGAGCCACCCGTGGATTGCACCCCGCTGCTCTACCAGATTGTCAACCACATTCCCGCCCCGAAGGACGCCGATGCCGACGCCCCCTTCAAGATGCTTATATCCAACATTGACTGGGATGATTATGTAGGGCGAGTAGCCGTGGGCCGCATCAGCAGCGGTCGGGTGCAGAAGGGCGACACGCTCTACCTGCTGCGCGCCGATGGCAGCAAGGTACAGGGCAAAGTCACCAAACTTTTCGAATACAGCGGCCTGCAGACCACCGACTCCGCCGTTGGCGAAGCCGGTAACATCATCGGTATATCCGGTTTTGAAGGTGTGGACATCGGCGAAACACTGGTGGCCGATCCGGAGGCCGAGGCCATGCCCTTCGTGCAGATTGACCCGCCCACGGTGCAGATGGAGTTCAGTATCAACGATGGTCCCCTGGGGGGCCGCGACGGCAAGAACGTGACCAGCCGAGTTATCCGCGACCGACTGATGCGTGAAATGCGCACCAACATCTCCATTAAGGTCGAGGACACCGATCTGGCCGGCGTATTCATGGTATCCGCCCGCGGCACCATGCAGATTGCCATTCTGGTGGAGCAGATGCGCCGTGAAAACTACGAAGTGCTGGTATCCCGCCCCAAGGTCATTACGAGAGATATTGACGGCGTACGTTGCGAGCCCTTTGAGACTGTGTTCATTGAAGTACCCGATGAGTGCGCTAACGGTGCCGTGCGTATTCTGGGCAACCGCAAGGGTATTCTCGAGAATATGGAGACCAAGGGAACAGGCCGCACCTACATTCAGGCCACCATCCCGACTCGCGGCCTTATCGGCTTTGAGTTCGAGCTGGTCAACCTCACCAGCGGCCACGGTATCTTCTCCCACCTCTTCAAGGAATACGCTCCCTACGCCGGCGAAATCGTCACCCGACAGAGCAGTACCCTTATCTCCATGGAGAACGGCATTGCCCGCCCCTACGCCCTGCAGGCCATGGAGGAACGCGGCTCGCTCTTCATCGCTCCCGGTGACGAGGTATACGAGGGTATGATTGTGGGCGAGAACCCCAAGCCCATCGACATTCCCGTGAACCCCACACGCGAAAAACACCTTACCAACCACCGCTCCGCCACCAAGAACGACTCCATTCAGCTCACACCCCCGCGTGTGTTCTCGCTGGAGCGCGCCATCGAGTACATTGAACCCGATGAGCTGGTGGAAGCCACGCCGCACTTCATCCGCATGCGCAAGCGCCTGCTCGATGCCACCGCCCGCAAGCGTGCTGAACTGAGAGCCAAGGGACTGTAATATTTCCGCAAAGCCTATGATAAACGACATCACCAACTGGTTCGCCACTCAGGATTACACTGCTATCAGCCTGTATATCGCCGCCGTTCTGCTCTACATGGCCGGGTTTCTGGGAGCCGTACTCCCCTATCCCGGCTGCTTAGTTGCGCTGGGTGGCAGCGTGTGCTACGCTCTCGCCGTTGGCGCCCCCTACCCGGCCTGGTGGGTGTGGCTTATCCTCGTTTTTCTGGCTGTTTTCGGCACGTTTGTGGACAATATCACCACCGCCATGGGGGCACGCCGTTTCGGCGGCAGCAAGCAGGCATTCTGGGCCAGTATGATAGGGCTCTTTGTGGGTGCCTTCTTTTTCTTCCCCTTCGGGCTCATCATCGGCCCCTTCCTGGCTGCGTTCGTGGCTGAACTCATTCTGGTGCGCAAAAATGCCAAAGAATCCGCTAAATCCGGCTTCGGCGCCATGGTCGGCCTGCTGGTCGGTGTGTTCTGCAAGGTGATTATCACCGGCATCATGCTGATTATCACGCTCGTATGATGTCTGTCGCACGGTCAGTGGTTCCGGCGGTACTCGCGGCTCTGGCACTTCTGTGCCTGAACAGCTGCCGCACTACCGGGCCCGATGGTGCTACCATCACCCGCACCGAGGTGTTGAAAACAGCCCGCACCTACACCACCCTCACCTGGCAGGGGCACAAGCGCCACGCCCTGCACGGCACGGCTCCCGATGGCCGGCGAATTGACACGCCCGATGCTATCTCACCCACCAAGCACCAAAAGCCCGGGTTCTGGTGGAAAAATGGCACCAATGCCGGCATGCCGTACAAATGGGGTGGTTTCGATACGCCTGAGCAATTCACCCACCGCTTAGCCACTGAGCCACAGGTCTATGCAGGCGACTATGCCTCGCCCGCCAAAGTTGCCGGGGGAGATGATGCAGTAAGCCGCTATGCCGCCGGCATTGACTGCTCCGGGCTGGTCTCGCGCTGTTGGGGGCTGCCACGCCCCTACTCCACACGCGAGCTACCGGGCATCTGCAAGCAACTGAGCAGTCTCGATGACCTGCGCCCCGGCGACATCATCCTGCGCCCCGGCGAGCACGTGCAGCTGTTTGTGCGCTGGGAAGACCCGGAGCATACCCGCTACCGCGCTATCGAGGCAGCAGGCGACCCGGAATGGCGCTGTTTTGAAATCATCTACAACCGCCACACCCTCACCACCACGAGGGGCTTTACCCCCTGGCGCTACAAAGGTATACGCAACTGATCATCCATCAGCTCAGGGGCACGTTGTTGTCTTTCAACTTTTCAGGAGTATCAGCCTGGGTATGCCCGATACCGAATTTCTCTCGGCATTTATCCTTAAGGGCCTCAGCCACGCCGCGGAAAATATCCATTCGGCCCTTGCGGCGCATGGCTATAACCTCATCAAAGCCGAGCATGCGCGATTCCCCCTGCAAACGGCGCAGGAAAAGGTGGCCGCACACATAGACGTTGGAGGCGGCGAGAGCGGCCTCCAACGTGGGGCGAGCCAATACATCCACAATCCCGCTGAAAGCCTTGCCGACAATGGGCAGGATATTGGTCGCGGAGTTGCCGGCCTTGTACTGCACCTCGGGGTCATCCACCAGCAGGTCAGCAATATCATCGACCAGCTCCGTGACCATCAGCCCTCCGTTGCCGTACAGCAAACCATTGATAACCACGTACACAAACGAATTGGTAATCACGGCGCAGAAGCAAAGAGCATTGAACACCGGGGAGGGCTTGCCGCCATGTAACTGAGCCAGAGCAACCAGCAGACGCAGCTGCAGGAACAGCAGTGCTGCACCATCGAGCCACTTATTGCGACTCACCACAACAGTGAGCGCCGATATCTGGCAATAGTTGATAATCAAGTCACGGCAACGGCGTGGCAGCAAATCGGGTTGCTCGGCATATTCTGCCAGCAGGCGCTGCAGGGCTGCGGCGTCCCGACTGCTGCAGGCATTGTGCAGGGAATCATACAGGGCATCATAGCGGCGGTAATCGTCGTTGCTCTCCCGGCGGGCCACCTGCCGCCAGTCGCGGATATTACGCATGGCTGTACGCGCGCGGTGACGGGGGTCGGCAGAGACAATGGTGGTGAGCCTGCAAAAGCTCACAATGGGGGCCACCACCTGCCAGTACAGAAAAATGGCGATAAGGCCCCAGAACACATAACCGAGCACGGGATACGGCGTCAGTTCATTCAGCGCATTGCCCTTATCGATAAGGTCGGATCCCAGGTATACCAGCAGTACGATGCCACCCCATATCAGCCAATGCCCCACCCCGGCACGCCTGCCGCCAAAGATAAGCTTACACAGGCTCAACAACAAGGGTAGCACACACCACAAGCAGAGCAACGCCACCGCGCCCCACAGCGCCATGGCGGGCCAGTCTGCGCCACAGCAGGCATTCAGCCAATCCCCCGCAGCTGCAATGTAGCTAGCGCAGCAGGCAAGCAACAAGAGCATGGCTATCAATACAATAACTCTAGCGATAATTTTCATAATTTTCTTTCAGATTGATTATCTGCGTCTCAAGTTCCTTCAGCGTCTGCAGGGCAGACTCCGCGCTATCCATCTGCGCCCGATTATCACGCAGTCGCTCGCGCACCGCCGCATGGAAATTCGCGGTTGCAGACTCTGCGGCCCGGCGCACACAGGTATCTATCTCCGCCAGCGGGGATCTCTGCTGCAACAGTGAATCCACCGCTTGGCGATAGAAGTCGGCTATCTCCCGACGTCGGTTCAGAAATGGCTCATAATGCAGCACATTGCGATAGGTCTCGACCACGGTATTGGTACCGAAGAAACGTCCCGGCACCTGCGAGGTCTCGGGCATGCGCTCATAGTGGCACTGCTCAAGCATACCTCTATCCTTCTGTTTGAGCGGCAACACAATGCGCTCATTCCGCAGGGAATCTCTCAACTCGGGGCGCTGAGCGGTCACAAAACTGCGCATCTGCTCAGGGTAAAGCCCATCGAGAGCCTGCTCTCCCCTGCGCAGGGCACGGCGAATGAGCACATCCTCGCAATAGCGGTCGAGCGGTATATCTTCCCCCTCAGGCAGGGTCAGCTGTAACATCCCGATTCTGATACCATCATTCAGAAAATCCCAAGCGGCGGCAAAACAAGCCTGTTGACAGGCCTGCAGACACTTATTGACATCCTCACCGCTGACCTCCTCACGGCTCAGGCGACCATCCTTCCAACTACGGCAGGTACGGGATATCAAAGCCTCGTAATCGGGTAATTCATCGCGATGAGCAAAACGGAGCGTGAGCTTCTGGGGCATGGCATCCGGCTGCAGTTGCTCCTTGGCAGCCTGCCCGAACTTACGCCATTCCTCGCGGATTTCCACCAACTCTGTCAACTCGGCTTGCAGCTGAGCAGTCTGCTGTTTCAGGCATTGCAACAAAGCGCGCAGTGCATTGAGCAGTTCGTCCCGACAGTGTGCCAGGCGTATGCCCGGCATCGCACGATTCAAATCCTGCTCCATACGGCAAAAACCACTGGCAGCCAATAAATCCTGCGGTGTATGGTAGGCGCCGGACGGCAGGCGGAGCGGAAGCTGCAGATTTTGCGTCGGCTCAAAAATCCCCGCATACGCCATTCCCAGATTCACCGAATCGGTCGGCAAATCCGGCGTACCGGCAAGCAGGCTGAACACGCGGCGGGCATTCTTCTGCTGGGCGGTATTCTGGGCATCGGTCACGCTCTGCTTCAGCCAGGCTTTGGCCTCCATGCGGTTCTGAATCAAGCGAATGGTAGAAGCCGAGCGTTCCCCCAGAATTTCGCGCAGCAGTTCGACAGCCTTCTCATTGAGCGGAGCGACGGAGCTCTGCAGAATAAGCGCCATATCGCATTCCTTACCGATTTCGCGGTACAGATTATCGCGCACTACCTCTGCGTGCGGGGAGTCGCAACCGGGCATATCGAGTATCATGCGCTTGCGGTTGCGCAGCAGCACACAATCCTCGCTGTAGGGAGTTTCGACCAGCACCAGCAGGGGCTCGGTCGGCAGCTCTCGATAGCGCCCCGGCTCAGAACAGAGCACGCGAGTGAGCAGTTCATCGCTAAGCGGCAGCAGTCGCATGCTGACATCGGCCGGCGCAGCTCCGGCTCGAAGCCCGCGCAGATAATCCATCACGCGGCGTATCTGCTCCGGGCGTTGCTCGGGGCTGCTACCCGCCGGAACCTCGAAAATCAAGATGCTGCCTTCATCCCCGGGGGGAGCCATGCGAATGAGGGCGGGACGCAAGGTGGTATCCTGCCCATAGCCCATGGGGGATGCATTCGGCGAGCGGGTCAACAGATTCACCAAGGTGGATTTACCCGCTTTCAACATGCCGATACATACAATAAGTTCCATCCCCGAATCGAACTGGTCGATAGCGCGCAATGCCTTATCAATATGCCCGCAGATGGGCACAAACACGCCCCCCGACGCTCCATACTCGGAGCGCATTTCTGCCAGAGCCACCCGCAGCTTCACCAGCGCCTGCCTGTGCTCAGTCTCGCTGTATTCCCCATTCATAGCATGAGTATACAACGAACCGCTGCGCATTGCAACAGCGAAAGCCGTAAAAAGAATCTACAATTTACAATCATTGCCATCCCATAGAGGCACGATAACGGGCCTCTATGGTGCATGATTGCTGGATGTATGGATGGTTTTCTTTGAAAAAAGGTTTAGAAATTAGGGGGAAAGAATCTCTCGGCGGTTCCTGCTGTCCCATATCAAATA
>JAFURE010000033.1 GCA_017471985.1 Akkermansia sp.
ACCGCAGGTTAAGCTGCGATGGCGGCGGAGTTACTCAGTGCTCAGGGAGCACATTGAAGTGGTTTACTGCTGTTCGGCGAGAGTGTCGCAGGTGCAGCAGAAGTTGCGGTCGCCCCAGGCGTTCTCCACGCGGGAGCAGGACGGCCAGAACTTGTGCAGGCGCTGGCAGGCGGCGGGATAGGCGGCCTGAGCGCGGGTGTAGGCGTGGTTCCACTCGTCGGCGGATACGGCCAGAGCGGTGTGGGGAGCGTTCACCATCACGTTGTCGTCAGCGGGCACGGTACCATTGGCCACGGCCTCCATTTCACCATGAATGCCAATCATGGCATCGATGAAGCGGTCGAGCTCGTACTTGCTCTCGGACTCGGTGGGTTCGACCATGAGGGTGTCGTGCACGGGGAAGCTCATGGTGGGGGCGTGGAAGCCGTAGTCCATGAGACGCTTGGCCATGTCATCCACCGAGAGGTGGCTCTTGCGGAGCATGATGGTGGTGTCGAGAATGCACTCGTGGGCCACCAGACCATTGGCACCGGCGTAAAGGGTCGGGAAGTGGTTCTCCAGACGCTTGGCGATGTAGTTAGCGTTGAGGATAGCCATCTGAGAGGCGCGCTTGAGACCCTCGAAGCCCATCATGGCGAGGTACATCCAGGTGATGGGGCAGATAGCAGCGGATCCGTACTCGGCAGAGGAAACGGCGGACTGGGTCTGACCATCGTTGCAGATGTGGCCCGGCAGGTAGGGGGTGAGGTGCTCGGCGCAGCAGATGGGGCCCACACCGGGACCGCCGCCGCCGTGGGGCATAGCGAAGGTCTTGTGCAGGTTCAGGTGGCAGACGTCGGCCCCGATGGTGCCGGGGTTGGTCAGACCGCACTGGGCGTTCATGTTGGCGCCGTCCATGTATACCTGACCACCGTTCTCGTGCACAATGCGGCAGAGGTCGGCCACGCCGCTCTCGTACACACCGTGGGTGGAGGGATAGGTAACCATGAGGGCGGCGAGGTTGTCGCGGTGCTTCTCGGCCTGAGCCTTGAGGTCAGCGGCGTCGATATTGCCCTTGTCGTCGCACTTCACAGGCACACAGGTAAAGCCGGCCATAGCGGCAGAGGCGGGGTTGGTGCCGTGAGCGGAGTTCGGGATAAGGCAGACATTGCGGTGCCCCTCACCCTGAGCCACCTGATAGCGGTGGATGGTGAGCAGACCGGCGAACTCACCGGCTGCGCCGGAGTTCGGCTGCAGGGACACACCGTGGAACCCGGTTACCACAGCCAGCCACTGCTTAAGCTGCTCGAGCATGGCGCGCATACCCTCGCACTGGTCGGCGGGGGCAAAGGGGTGCAGCTCGGTCACACCGGCCCAGGTGATGGGCATCATGATGGCGGCGCAGTTGGCCTTCATGGTGCAGGAGCCCAGCGGAATCATGGCCTCGTTGAGGGCCAGGTCCTTGCACTCCAGCGTGTGGATGTAGCGCATCATCTCCGTCTCGGAGTGGAAGGAGTTGAAGCAGGTCTCGGTGCAGAAGGCACTGGTGCGGTTCCACTCAGCACCCCATACGGGAGCGGCGGGCACCTCGGCGGCAGGCAGGCCCAGAGCACTGCACAGAGCGGCAAGGTCGGCGTCGGTCGTGGTTTCGTCGAAGGAGACGGAAATAGTGTCGGCATTCACCAGACGAATGTTGTAACCGGCAGACAGAGCAGCGGCTACAAGCTCAGCGGCCTTGCCGGGAGCGCTCACAGCCACGGTATCGAAGTAGGTGGCGGCGGGCAGGCTGTAGCCGGCGGCAGTGGCAGCGGCGGCAAAGCCGGCAGCCAGACGGTGGGAGGTAGTGGCGACATTCTTCAGCCCCTCGGGGCCCTGGTACATGGCGTAGAATGTGCAAAGCAGAGCGGTGAGCACCTGAGCCGTGCAGATGTTGGAGGTAGCCTTCTCGCGGCGGATGTGCTGCTCGCGGGTCTGCAGAGCCAGACGGTAGGCGGGCTTGCCGTCGCGGTCGATGGACTTGCCGATGTAACGGCCGGGCAGCTTGCGCTTAAGGGCATCGGTACAAGCCATGTAAGCGGCGGCGGGGCCACCGTAGCCCATGGGAATACCAAAGCGCTGAGTGGTGCCCACGCACACATCGGCACCAAAGGAACCGGGCTCCTTCAGCACGGTGAGAGCCAGCAGGTCGGCGGCTACGCAGCACAGAACCTTGGCGGCATGGCACTTCTCGAAGAAGGCGGTGTAGTCCTCCACGGCACCCAGATTGTCGGGGTACTGCACAAGCACACCGGCCAGAGTGGGTACGGAGGCGGGGTCAAAGCTCTTCCAATCACCGACGATGAGCTTCACGCCCGTGGTTTCGCAACGGGTGCGGATAACATCGATAGTCTGGGGGAAACAGGTATCGGCCACGAAGAAAGTGTCGCTCTTGCGCTTCTCGCACACGCAGAGGTGCACGGCCTCGGCAGCGGCGGTACCTTCGTCAAGCATACTGGCGTTGGCAATGGGCAGACCGGTCAGACCGGCAATCATGGTCTGGAAGTTCATGAGCATCTCCAGACGGCCCTGAGCGATTTCGGGCTGGTAGGGGGTGTAGGCTGTGTACCAGCTGGGGTTCTCGTACACGTTGCGCTGAATCACGGCGGGCAGGAATGTGCCGTAGTAGCCCTGACCAATCAGGCTGCGAACGGGTTTGTTGGCAGAGAGCATCTGCTGCAGAGCGGCCAGAGCCTCCTGCTCAGCCATGGGGGCGGGCAGGTCCAGCGGGGCCTTCAGGCGGATGTCGGCGGGCACGATAGCCTCCGTCATGGCATCCAGAGAATCAAAGCCAATGGCAGCCAGCATGGCGGCGGTATCGGCGGCATTCGGGCCGATGTGGCGGGGAATGAAGGAAGTTTGGGCGGAAATCATAGAATGGTATGAAGTACGAAGATGAAAAAGCAACAAAGCCTTGCAGGGGCTTGAGCCGGGGTAATCCCCTGCTCTGCGCCACATGCAAGGCTTTGTGGTGATTTCTTACTTGTTGCAGAAGTCGGTGTAGGCGGCGGCGTCCATGAGCTCGTCGAGCTCAGCGGGGTCGTCGAGCTTAATCTTGCAGATCCAGCCCTCGCCGAAAGCGTCGTTGTTCACAGTGTTGGGCTCAGCGTCGAGAGCCTCGTTCACCTCCACGATTTCACCGGAAACGGGGGTGTAGATGTCGGAAGCGGCCTTGGTGGACTCAACAGCGCCGATGCTGTCCTCCTTGGAGAAGGTGTCGCCCACAGAGGGAAGGTCAACGTACACAACCTCACCCAGCTCAGCCTGGGCAAAGTCGGTGATGCCGAGGGTCACCACGCCGTCCACGGCGGGGCTGATCCACTCATGCTCGGAGGAGTACTTGTATTCAGCGGGATTGCTCATAGTATGTATATGTGTGTCAGGGGTTATTTTTTGAGGAAAGGTTTCTTAACAATGACGGCGGGAACAGCCTTGTTACGCACGATGACGTTCACCTCGGTACCAACCTTGCAGTGAGCTGCGGGAACGTAGAGCATGGCGATACCCTTGCCCAGAGAGGGAGAAAGCACGCCGCTGCAAATCTGGCCCAGAGGAGTGCCGTCGGGCAGCTGCACCTCGTAACCATGGCGGGGCGGTGCCCCCTTGCCGGTGTACTCGATAGCCACCAGAGCGGTGGGACGGCCAACGGCCTTCTGGTCGCGCAGCACATCAGCGCCGATGAAATCCTTGGTCAGGTCACAGCACCAAGACAGGCCGGCCTCGAGCGGGGTCTTCTCGGGGGAAAGGTCAGAGCCGTTCAGAGAGTAGCACATCTCCAGGCGCAGACTGTCGCGGGCACCCAGACCGCAGGGCTGAGCACCACTGGCCATGCTCTTCTCGAACCACTTCACACCCTGCTCGGCGGGGCAGAAGAACTCAAAGCCGTTCTCACCGGTGTAACCGGTGCGGCACACGATGCAGGCATCGCCATCGGCCTCGAACTGCAGAATACCGTTGCGAACGGGCAGCTCAACGCCGGGGCACATCTTGGCAAATACCTCCTCGCTGTTCGGGCCCTGAACGGCCAGACCAACGTAGGCATCGCTCTTGTTCACCAGGGAAATGCCCTCGGGCTTGCGGGCGGAAAGCCAGGCGTAGTCCTCGTCAATCATGCTGGCATTCACCACGACAAAGAAGTCGTCCTTAGCGACCTGATAGATGATAAGGTCGTCAATCACGCCACCCTTCTCATTGAGCATCATGGAGTACTGGCCCATGCCGTCCACCAGCTTGTTGAGGTTGTTGGTGAACATACCGTTGAGCCACTCAGTTGCGCCCTCGCCGCTCACGAGGAACTGGCCCATGTGGGAGATGTCGAACACACCGCAATCGGTGCGCACAGCGTTGTGCTCTGCTAAAATACCTGCGTACTGCACCGGCATGTTCCAACCGGCGAAGGGCACCATCTTGGCTCCGAGCGCCACGTGCTTGTCGCACAGCGGCGTGCTCTTGATAGATTCTTCGGCGTTCATGAGGGCGGTATTATACGCCCGCGCAGGTGAAAGTCAAGCACGGAGAATGTATTTTTGCCCGCGTTCACAGGCAAAATATCTTTTTTTGCCTTAAACTGAATTTTTTGCTTGATTTTTCACTCTATTTCTATAGGATATGCGCGAAATAAAACAACACACACACCTGAACATGAAGCGCGCGCTCATCACATCTGCGATAGGACTTGTCGGTCTGGCACAGACAGCGGCAGGTAACACCTCAGTTCAGACACTGTACCTTGCTGAGGGAATAGAAGTGACCGGTCTGGGCACCGGCATAGCAACCATTCAGCGACAGGACTCGCCGCGTTTTTATGACAGCACCAAAGGAGCAGAGTGGACCACCGTGCAGGACGGCACCACCTCAGACCACCTGATGTGCTGGACCCACGCCGCGGCCAATGCTATAGAGTACTGGCAGAGCAACTACGGCGTATTTGCCAAACCGCAGGTGGGCACAAGCGTGAACCCGACTACCGGCCAATGGTCATTCAATGCTGACAAGCCCCTGCCCTATGGCAGAATCGGTACCGAGTCGGCTTATTACGGAGCCACGGAAACCGTGGCCGACAACCGGCAGCTTGCTGTAGCGCGCGACATGTACCACAACATGAGCAATGTGGGCGGCACCTTCAAATGGGCCACGGAATGGTTTTTCCGCGGAGCAACGGATTTCACCAACAAAAACGGGAACTTTGTTGTCAAGAATACGAATACCGGCGGCTACTACGCCAACTATTTCGGTACGGGGGAATTCTTTGAGCAGGACAAATCGTACACCACCGTCTATTCCGCCACGGCCGAAGCCGGCGATGCCTACCACAACGCCTCCACCGGCAGCACCTTTGGCGACACAGACAGAGCGGCCTTGAAAGAGCTGTTGCTGAGCGGATTGGGCATACAGAACAGCCAACAGACAGAAAAAGGCAAGGTGCCCTTTATCGGTATCTACAATGCCGCCAGCGGCACGAGTCACTTCATCACCTGCTACGGGTTCACCACTGACAGTCGGGGCGAACTGAGTTCCCTGCTGGTGGCAGATCCTGACAATGAGTTTAAATACGGCTCGGAACTGAAGGAAGTATTCATCAAGGACGGCGAGAAAGGGCTCTACCTCTACACCGACCCGGATTGCAGCTCACCCTGGCTGAACTCTGCCGGGTACTACATCGGCGAAGTTTCGTACATCAATACTCCGGCTGTGCTACAGAACATGCTCGCTGAATACAGCAACGTGGAGGGAGAAGCTCAGGTTTGGAACGGCGGCAGCAGCACCTGGCAGGCACAACAGATGAATACCAATGCCCTTCCCACTGCGGCCACCGGGTGGGATATTCTGGTGAACGGCAGCAACATCGACACCGTACACCACGGCTACTACCACACCTACGCCACCGAGGGGCGCGATGTCCTGCTGGGTGACCATGCTGCGGCAGATGCCCGCGACATCACCATTAAGGGCACCGTAACGGCTCGCCACATCGAAGTAACAGCAGCCGGTTACAGCCTGCAGACCGGTGAGGGAGCCTCACTGGTCACACCCGAGGAGGGAGGTTCACTCCTGATACGCAGTGGTGCAAGCCTGAGGACGGAAGTAGCACTGACCGACCGAGATGTGCTCATTGAGCAGAACGCCCTGCTCGAGCTGAATAACCTGACCGAAGTCACCCTGCATGACCTTACACTGCATGGGAATGCCCAAGTCACTGCCGATGACGGCACTACCATTGTCGTTACCGGGGAGTTTCGCGCCGAGCCAGTAGCCACCTCCTACGCCCTGCGCAGCATCTCCACCCCGACCCCCTCGGTACAGGCAGACCTCGACCTGACATCGGCAAAGGCGGTCGTACTCAATTCGCCGGTCGACCTGAACGGGCATGCTCTGGCACTCAGTTCAGTTACCCCCGTCACCCTGAGTTTTGACGCAAATAACGGGCCGGTTACATTCTTCACCAACATCGGCGAGCTGAGCATCGACTCCGCCCTCATTGCCGCCGGTACTGACCTCTCGCAACTTCTCAACCTGACGAATGCCGACCTGTACAAAATCGTCTACAATGGCACCGATATCAGCATGGTCATCCCCGAACCTGCAGCAGCCTCACTCGGCATGTTAGCCCTTATCGGCATGATTGGCAGAAGAAGAAGAAAATAAACGTAAAACACATTTACCCTGCTTTCAGGTAAATACCGCTTGACATTGCTGCATGATTTTCATATACAGGAGCCATGAGATTTCTTCTGCCTGCCCTTTCCCTTCTGCTGAGCTCATGCTCCTTCTACCAACTTAATACACACTCCCTATTGAATAGTGTAGGCAGAGAGGAGGTCAGAGCAGACAACTGGGCGGCGACATCATATTCTGTATCAGAACACAATGACATATTATACATTAAAGTACCGGTTTATTATGTCTCACCGCCGTCTGCCCTGTTAACTGCCACCTGCCCCTTTGTCGCAGGTGGGTCAGATTGGAAAACATGGTGGAGTTTCCCGGAATATCGGGCAAAGCGAACGAGTACGGAAATGACATACATGTATTTCCCGCTGGACAAGGAAGCAGTGCAAGTAATAAACAGGCAAAATCGCGATAAATTAGTATACAGGAATTATCAGGCCAAGGCATACAATATCGGCGAGTTTGAGAGCTTTCCGCACCGAACGATATCCACGAACGTGAAAGTAAGCTCAGTTGCCACCGTCATCAACATAAGTGACGCAGCGGATAAAATCGGCACTTCTCATTACATTGCCAAACCGATTGCATACGTAGCGTGGGGGATAGATACCATTTCCCTCATTCCCTGTTCCATCATAGGCTGGGTCGTGTACGACATACCCGGAATGTTGATAAAATAAGCGACCTTAGCTCATTTTCTTCGAGATAAGCAGCACCCCGGAGGCAATCAGGAGTAGCGACAGGCACTTCTGCCACGTGATGATATCCAACCCCAGCACAATTCCCACCACTGCGGCAATGACGGGTTGCACATAATTATAGGCGGCCACCGTGGGAGGCTCCAGGTGACGTTGACCGACAATCAACAACAGATAGCTGAAAAATGAACCGCCAACGACAACATAAGCAATGGCCATAAGTTCACTCAGGCTGAAAGAAGCACCCGGAAGAGCAGCCAGACGTCCGCTCATAGGCAGCAGAGTAAGCACCGTGGCAAATAGAAAAAGCCATTTCATCAGGGTCACGGGGTGATAGCGCCGCAAAACCCCGCCGAAAAAGACAAAGTAGCACGCCGCCGTAAACTGAGAGACAAGGCACAGCGTATCACCCAGCGGATTGCCACTCAGCCCGCCCCCGGAACCCAATATCAACACCAGAGCACCAATGGAAGCCAGCAGAAAACCGCCTACACGCAGCAAGGTCACACGATGATGCAGAAAAATCGAGGCCAGAATAAAAGTCATCACCGGGGTGGAGGTCCCAACAACGCAGGCATTAGTAGGTGACGTGTACTGAATACCCAGAACGTAGAGGAACTGATTGATAACCATACCACAGAGAGACATACCCAGCATGGGCAACCAATCGTTGCGGGCAATTTTCTCGCGTTCAAAAAGGGGAGAAATGAGCCAGAACAGCAACGCAGCACCACTTACGCGGAAAAAAGCCAGTAACAGGCCATCAATGGCGCCATTCTGCATGGCCAGTTTGCACATAGGGCTCATCAGTCCGAACAGAATAACCGCCCCCAGAGTACAGATATGACCTTTAAGCTGAACTTGCCGCATGCGGGCGACATCCTACCACAGCACCACCCTTGAGTCAATGACAAAGAGCCGTGTTTTTCTTCACGCGTTGCAACAAGCAGGAAAAGAGCAATTTGTCGAGCAGCATGGCGAATCGAAGGTGAGCGGAATTCAAAAGCCCGAGGTACGAGGGCGGTAGCTCAATAGGCAGGGGCGTAAGCCCCTGCATCGAGTACAAAAAGAACATGAGCCCTGAAAGGGCGGCAGAAACGGCGCGTATTGAAATAGTCGCGTTATTTATGCCAACCTGCCTCTCATCTGCCGCCCTCGTTCCTCGGGCTCAACTATTTTATATACTCCTACCCGGGGTTTCGCCG
>JAFURE010000007.1 GCA_017471985.1 Akkermansia sp.
CCGCCGTGGCGGGCGGTGATATCCACGCCGATGGCGTGGGTTAAATCCTCGCGATGCTCGGGTGATATCTGCCTGCGACAGGTTATATCGCCACCTGCGGTGACGGTGAAATATAACCGACCGCGCACGCGGTCGATATAACCCCGATAGGGATATAACTGTGCCGAAGGGCACAATATAACCCGCCGCAGGCGGATATAACCGGTTGCCGTAGCATCCGATGGAGAGTAAAGCAATCGCCCGCCACGGCGGGCGATGATATCCACGCCGATGGCGTGGGTTAAATCCTCGCGATGCTCGGGTGATATCTGCCTGCGGCAGGTTATATCGCCACCTACGGCGGCGGTGATTACGGCATTTTGGGATATTTGGAGAAGTCCGGCTTGCGCTTTTCGAGGAAAGCGCGTGAGCCTTCATGGGCCTCATCGCACATATAGAAGAGCATGGTGGCATCTCCCGCCAGTTCCTGAATACCGGCCTGACCATCGAGCTCGGCATTCAGCCCGGCCTTAATCATACGCAGGGCGATAGGGGAGTGCTGCATCATTTCCTCGGCCCATTGCACATATTCATCTTCCAGCTCGGCGAGGGGCACGACTTTGTTGACAAGCCCCATTTCCAGGGCCTCCTGAGCATTGTATTTACGGCAGAGGAACCAGATTTCGCGCGTTTTTTTCTGACCGATGCAGCGAGCCATGTAGGAGGAGCCGAAGCCGGCATCGAAGCTACCCACTCGGGGGCCGGTCTGGCCGAAGATGGCGTTTTCGGAGGCGATGCTGAGGTCGCAGACCACGTGGAGCACGTGGCCTCCGCCGATGGCAAAGCCATTGACCGCAGCAATAACGGGTTTGGGCAGGGAGCGAATCTGCTTCTGCACATCGAGCACGGAAAGTCGGGGCACGCCGCCTTTATCCATATAACCGCCGTAGCCCTTCACGTTCATGTCGCCACCGGCGCAGAACGCTACATCTCCTGCGCCGGTGAGCACGACAACGGCGATATCCTGCATTTCGCGGCAGAGGTAGAGCGCATCGCTCATTTCTGCGGTGGTGAGGGGGGTGAAGGCGTTGCGATAACGCTCACGGTTGATGGTGATGCGGGCAATGCCGCCGTACTGCTCGAAGAGGATTTCCTCGTACTGCTTAATGGTTTTCCACTCGCGTTTCATGGTTCAGTATTGTGCGTAAAATTGTTTGAGAAAAGCGGCATCTGCCACGCTGTCGGTGAAGGCTTCCACCAGTACCGGGCGGTCACTCGGGCTGGTGAGGGCAGCCAGGGCCGCGGGCCAGTCGTGCTCGTTGTGCACGCTCAGGCACTCAAAGCCGCAGCTCTGTGCCCAACCTGCGGCAGTGGCGTGGTGAGCCCCGTTCACCAGGGGGTGCTCAGGGGTGGGGATGAGGTCAAAGATACCGCCGCCGCCATTGTTTATCAGCAGAATGCGAACGTGGGCGGGAATGCCCTGTAACCAGAGGGCATTCATGTCGTAGAAGAAGGAAAGGTCACCGCAGATGATGAACTGCGGGCGGGAATCGCCCATGGCGTAACCGATAGCCGTGGAGAGTGAGCCCTCGATGCCGTTCACCCCGCGATTGCACTCCACCTGAACCCCCTCGGGCAGGGGATAGAGTTGGGCAAAACGCACCGCTGAGCTATTGGCGAGGTGCAGCACGCTGTCCCCGGGCATGGCACCGAGCAGGTCACCCACCAGTTGCATGCCGCTGTAGGGGAACTGCGGTACGGGAACGGGCTGCAACCAGCGCTCGGCGTAGCTTTCGTCGCCCTCTTCGGCAAAGGCTGACAGCAGCTCCCAGAGCTCGGCAGGGTCGCCCTCAATCACGCGGGTCAGGCAGCAGAAGGTATCGACCACCTCGCCATCGGGGCTGATATGCCAGTGCTCTTTCGGCGGATTGTTGCGCAGCAGGGCTTTCAGGCGTTTGGAAACGATACAGCCACCGTAGGTAATGAGTAAATCCGGGCTCAAATCGGTTGCCGGCTGTGGGCCGAGGATGCTGTCGGGTTGCGTGATGGCAATAGCGGTATTGCACAGGTGCTCGCCGATGATGGCAAAGGCTTTCTCTGCTGCCAGAGTGGGTGGAATCGCGGCATCCTGCGGCAGTTGCCCCAGTAGAATAAGACGGCGCGAGCATGCCGCTACGGTATCCAGCAGCTCGGTCTCTTCGTCGGCTGTCATGCGGGCCAGCTCCGTACGGCGTATAACCCGGGGCTGCTGTAGCGGCTCGGTGGAAGTGCCGAACAGGGGCTCACTGAGCGGCATGTTGATGTGTACGGGGCCACCGGCACGGTGGGTGAGCTCCATCAGGGCTTCGTTCAGCAGTCGGTTGCGGTGCCATGGCTCGCTGTCGCCCTCGGGAATCTGCACGCTCATGCGGCACAGCGCCCCGAACACCCCCGGCTGGGGCAGGGTCTGGCCATCCTGCTGCCCAATCCAGCTTGCCGGGCGGTCGGCTGATATAACAAGCAGGGGCAGGTGACGGTAGGCGGCTTCGGCAACCGCCGGGTGCAGGTTCAGCAGCGCCGAGCCCGATGTTACACAAACGGCCACGGGAGCCTGCACCTGTGCAGCCCAGCCGCATGCCGCAAAACCGGCACTGCGCTCATCTGTCGCGCCGCGCAGCTCCATATCGCTGAGTGCTGCCAGAGTGGCCACGATTGGGGAATTGCGGCTGCCGGGGCAGGCCACGCAGCGCGTGACGTCGTGTGCGCGCATGAGGGTGACCAGTTCTCTGATGGAGGCTGTGCTGCTGATATCTGCCATATATGCCTATGTTACCATACCCGCTATCCCTCTGCAAACACAGGGCGCGTCAGCCCGATGGAATCTATGATTTGGGGAACCCTAAAAACTCGATAAATGGCAATTTGTCGAGCTGTATGGCGAACCGAAGGTGAGCGGAATTCAAAAGCCCGCACTTGTGCGGGCGACAGAGAATTAGCCCTGGGTGGAGCCGCAGGCGAAACCCTGGGGTGAGTGAAAAAAAAGAAAGAGAACCCCGCAGACTTGCGGGGTTACAGAGGAGTGTAGCTCAGGAAGCACGGTCGTTGAACCAAAAAGACAGGACCCAATCATAAAATAATCGCATGCGGTTGTACCCGCTTTTCTGTCGCCCCGCACGTTTGCGGGGCTCTGATTATTTTTTCTCCATACCCAG
>JAFURE010000034.1 GCA_017471985.1 Akkermansia sp.
CTTTAGCCTCAGGGATACGAAAAATGAAAAAAATAGCAAAAATACGTTGCTCTGATTTCGAAAAAATGCTATTCTGCCCCCGAACCAACAAAATCAACCACTAATTAGAAGTTCCCTTTACAATCTGGGCATCTCTTAAAACTAGACATTCCTTCCGGCGACTCGTCGCTCCCTCCGCAAATTGGTAATTACCCGCGAGCGAAGGCGCCTGCCTCGGCGTAGGCGGAGCCGAAGACGGGAGCCTAACCCAGAGCCCGCGGAGCGGGCGACAGAACATTAGCCCCGGGGAAGCGAGCATAAGCGAGCGCCCCCCCGGGGAGGGAACGTAAAGAAATGAGAACCCCGCAGACTTGCGGGGTGATAGAGGGGATTTGCTTAAGAATACACTGATGATGAGCGCATTAACGGGCAATAATTATATAAAGACCGTATGCGATTATAACACGCTTTTCTGTCGCCCCGCACGTCTGCGGGGCTCTGATTATTTTTTTCTCATTACCCAGAGCTGCGCGAGCTACCGCTCGCTTGCACTGGGCTAATACTCTATCGCCCGCACAAGTGCGGGCTTTTGAATTCCGCTCACCTTCGGTTCGCCATACAGCTCGTCAAATTACTCTTTGGCGAGTTTTTAGAGATGCCCAATCTACAATTTATAGCGTAGGCAAGCCATCAGGACTGAGAATCGCAGAAGTAATGCTGCAGGCGCACGAGTTCCTCGTCGTAATATATGGGACTGAGCGGGGTCCAGTTGGCGGAGTGCTGCATGCGGTGCAGCACATCGCAAAGCTCGGTGGCATGCGGTGAGCAAAGGTCCACCAGCTCGAGCAACTCTGCAGCTGCAGCCGTGAGCACGCGGCGGGTCGAGGTGCGCTCGCGGGAGCCCCCCAGCGCCGGGTTACGCAGGCGGAACCCGGGGTTCTGATAATAAAGGTAATGCAGGTGGAAGGGCTCTGCGGCAATACCCTCGATATCCATGCCGATGCAGATGTGACAGAGCATCTGCATGAGGTCGCAGACATCGCAGGCGGGCAACTGTTTACCCTCAGCCACCATGGAATCCAGCGGCACACCTTCCACGCGTTCCTTGGCCAGATGCCAGGTGCCGTCCGCATGGAACAGCTCGAGGGTGGCGGCAATGACGCCACCGCTCATGCAGGCCTGCACGCGGGCTTTCTCCAGAAAGGAGTGCACCCTCACGGGGTCATCAGCCAGCGAGGGGCGCAGGGTTTCCACCACCACCTCGCGGCGCATATCCTTCTGCGTAGCAGAGTAAAGGATGGTATCGGCCGTCTCGCTCAGCACGGCAGAGAGCACATACTGGCCACCAACCAGCGCAGGCAGGGAGTAAGCAGTGGAGCGGGACATAGCGGCGGAAGCGGCGATTTATCAGTGAGCGTAAATCAATTTGATAACCGGCAGCCCCTCGGGGGCATTCTTCCAGGCGGCAGCCGGAATGACAAAGCGCATGAAGGCACGCGGCTCATCCTTGCCGGGAAGCACGATACGCTCCACCGACACCTTGCAATCGGGCTGACCAAGCACCTCAGGCTCAACGGTATCAATCTCGTGAGCGGGAATCAGCAGCTCCACGTCGTTCTCCGTCTGCAGGTCGGGCGGGAACAGATAGGTATCCTCATACACCAGACTGCACATCCACCCCTCAGGCAGTGTGATATCGGCAAATACCGGGGTGCTCTCGTAAATGGACTCACCATTCACCGCCATCCACTTACCGACTCGCTCGAACACCTCGCGCACCCCCTCGGGAATACTGCCGTCTGCACGCGGGCCGATATTGAGCAGCAGATTACCGCCCTTGGCTGCGCACTGCTGCAGTTGCCGTATGATGGTAGCGGGGGATTTCAGGTTCACATCGTAACGGTTGTAGCCCCACTTATCGCCCACCGTCATGCAGGATTCCCAGTCGATACCGGGGTAGCCGCGAGCCGGAATGCGTTTTTCGGGCGTAGTATAATCTCCGCAGCGCAGGTCAAGCTGTACGCCATCGCGGGAGGCATCGAAGCCCGAGAAAGAGTACAGTCTGTTGTTCATGATGACGTTGGGGTTGAACTCGCGACACATGTCAATGAGAGCGGGAGCTTTCCACCCGCGCTCACCCTCGGCAGCGCCCTGCGAGTAATCCCACCACATAATGTCGATGGTGCCGTAATTGCTCATCAGCTCACGCACCTGGGTGTGCAGATACTGCTGGTAGGTAGCGTGGTCACGGGGTATTCCCTTCTCCTTCAGCACCTTAGCCTGATTAACGGGGTAGCAGAGGTCGGGGCAGATAGTATTATCATAGGCGGGGTGGTGCCAGTCAATCACGCTGTGGTAGAGCCCCACCTGCATACCGCGCTTGCGGGCGGCAACCACAAACTCGCGCACCAAATCACGCCCCACAGCCTTGGCGGAGCTGTAATCAGATGTCTTGGTATCGAACAGAGCAAAGCCATCGTGGTGCTTGGATGTCAGCACCATGTAACGGCAGCCGGCCTGTTCGGCCAGGTCTGCCCAATCATCCGCACACCCCGGTGCGGGACGGAACAGGGGCAGAGCCTCGGCGGCATAAGTATCGGTATCCAGACCGAGGTTGGTCTGAATCCACTCAGCGCCCCCCTGCTTTCCCTGAAATTCACCGGCCAGACCGGAGTACAGGCCGTAGTGAATAAACATGCCGAACTTGGCCTTGCGCCACCAGGCCATACGCACGTCGCGCTCTTCATTCGTTTCGGTCACGGCGGCATGATTGTCATCCCCGGCAACAGGTAGCACCTGTTGTCCCTGAGCCAACGGCGCAAGTGCCGTCACGGCCATCATCGCTAATGTCTTAATATTCATCATGGTCGGGTTCAGTGTTATTCTGGGTGAAAAGATTCAGTGGCAACTGCGTGGCAGTCTCCTCCTCCACAACGGGAGCTACAGGTGCGGGAGCCCCTGCTCCGGCATCTGCCACCGGGGGCACGAGCTCAGCAGTCGGCTGCGGCAACTGCGGCTCCACCGATGTCGGCAACACTTCGGCGCCTTCAGGTGACTCGCCCTCGGCGGCAGAGGGCATGATGCGGGCAATGCGCTCCACGGGGTTCTTGGTGACCATATTGCCCATGACCGTGCGGCTCTTCACACGCAGACGGGCGAAGTCAAAGGGAATGGGGCGGCGCAGGCGGCGGAACTGGTTCTTGAGGTACACGTTGACCGAGAGCGCAGCGCTATCCTCCTCATTATCATGCACCGAGAAGAAGAAAATGCGACTGCCGGGCGTACCCATGGTGAGCGGATACTCCCTATCGCGGGTAAAGCCGCCAATATGGAAACGCTTGGCGTAGGTCACGCCCTCCTTGCCATCACGGTAAATGAGGTTGAACACCCAATCATCGCCGGGGCGCAGCACGCGTATGCAGAGCGGTTTCTTGCCGACGTAGAATTTCTCCTGTACGCGGCGAACCGTCAGCACACCCTGACTGTCAATCGTCAGGATATCGCTGAGCGTGGAGCACTTCTCCACCGGTTCGCCCTTACGCACCCCGTAACCGGCAAAGCCCTCCTCATCGATATAGAGCATCTCGTTCTCCACGGCGGCCTCGGCACGGGTAAGGGAATCGAAGGTAGCCAGCTCTGTGCGGCGGGGCCAGGCATCGCCATACTTCTTGCGCAGGTTCTCAAACCAGCGAATGGTGTAACGGGTCAGCTGAGCAAGGTGCTTGCGGGTCTGCTCAATCTCGGACTCCAGCCCGGCGATATGGTGCTCAGCCTCATGGATTTCGTACTTAGCGATTTTCTTAATACGAATTTCGGTCAGGCGAATGATGTCATCGCGCGTGACGGGTCGTATGAAATCGACCACGAAGGGAGCCAGACGCTCACCGATTTCGGTGATGGACTGCTCCCAGCTGTCGCTCTCTTCGAGTACCTTGTAAATGCGGTTTTCAATGAAGATTTTCTCGAGACTGGCCAGCATCCAGGCCTCCTGCAGCTCACCCAGACGCACCTCGAGCTCCTGCCGCAGGGTTTCGCGGGTGAAGTCTACGTTGTGTTTCAGGATTTCGCTCACCCCCATGAACACAGGCTTGCGGTCCATGATAACCACCGCCTTGGGCGATATGCTCTTCTGGCAATCCGTGAAGGCATAGAGCGCGTTGCAGGTTTTCTCCACATCGGCCCCGGGAGCCAGGTGTATCAGGATATCAGCCGTAGCCGCTGTGTTATCCTCAATGCGGGCCACCTTGAGCTTGCCCTTCTCCATGGCCTTCTCGATGCTCTCGATGAGGGAGTCGGTCGTAGTACCGTAGGGCACCTCGGTAATGCGGATGATGCGCTTGGCGCTCACATCGAGTCTGGCACGAGAGCGCAGGCGGCTGTTGCCGGTACCGTCATTGTAGCCGCTCACATCCAGCAGGCCACCGGTCGGGAAATCCGGGTAAAGCTCGAACGATTCGCCACGCAGGTAGTGAATGGCGGCATCGATAATCTCATTGAAGTTGTGCGGCAGAATCAGGCAGTTCATGCCCACGGCAATACCCAGAGCACCCTGCGCCAGCAACAGCGGGAACTTAATGGGCAGAGCGATAGGTTCCTTGTTGCGGCCGTCGTAACTCAGCTTCCACTCGGTCACCTTGGGACTGTAGACCACCTCCTTGGCAAAGGTGGAAAGGCGCGCCTCGATATATCGGGCGGCGGCGGCACTGTCACCGGTCAGGATATTACCCCAGTTACCCTGAGTATCAATCAGCAGCCCCTTCTGTCCCAGCGTTACCAGAGCACTGCCGATGGAGGCATCGCCATGCGGATGGTACTTCATGGTATCGCCCACGATGTTGGCCACCTTATTGTAACGACCGTCATCCATGCGCTCCATGGAGTGCAGAATACGGCGCTGCACCGGCTTAAGCCCGTCAATGATATGCGGCACTGCACGCTCCAGGATAACGTACGAGGCGTACTCGAGGTAATAATCCCCGAACATACGCTGAATCTTGCTCGGGTTCTCCTGCAGATAAATCGGTGTATTGCCTTCGTTACTACTCATACGCTCTGCTCCAGTTTAGCAGATTAAATGCCGCATTTCAAGCTCATTCTGTGTCGCGTGGCGGCATTTTGAGCCAAATTATTCGGGATTGGAGCCGATAACCCAGCGGTAGAAATTGCAACCCACGAAGTTCCCCAGCACAATAGCGAGGTAGAAAATAAGAATACTGCCGAGGTTAGCCTGCCAGAAATCGAGCGGAGCTGCGAGGTAATAGAAGGCATCTGCCACGCAGTGAGGGAACCCGCACACAATGAAGAGCGGCACACCGAACAGCAGCGGCAGGTAGCTGCCTTTGCGGGCAAAGGTGACGGCAGTGGTCATGATAAATCCGCAACCGATGGCCAGCAGCCCACCTCGCAACGGCCCCACGCCCAGACGGCTCTCGAGCACAGCCTGCGCAGCCCCCTGCAAATCCATGGCCGAAGCGTGGGAGAGCACAGCCACCGCCAGACAACCCAGGATATTGCCGATAAGCACCTGCAGCAGATACCCTACCTCGCCCCTGCCGATAAAGCCGGCCGTTCCGGTATAAAGCTTTACCTTGTAATGAACAACAGCCAAGAGAGCAAACGCAAACAGTACACTGCCCACTATATCTCGCGTAGCCAGATAACCGAACCCGGCTATCCCCACGCACACACCGGCCATGAATGCCGACCTCAACGTTGCAATTACCCCTGTATTCATTGTGATACATGCTAGCACACACCCCCTGCCACGGGAAAGTAAAAAAACTGTCAGAAAGTAATTTTCCCGCTTGGCATGGGGATTAAGGCCGTGTATAATCATGGCATGAAGTGGTTCACCATCTTACCTCTGCTTATCTTCCAGTTCGGCATGCTCAGCGCGCTGGAAGTCGAAGCAAGGTACACACATGGCACCTTTTACAAGGGCGTAACTCACCAGCCAATCCTGCAACTCAAGCTCACCGGCGAACCGGGCGAAAAGGTAACGGCTCTCAGCTTCACCTCGGGTGAAACCGTAAGTACCGCCAACATCAAAACTGTGCGACTGGGCACCACCCGCGGGTGGAACGGCTTTACCATCAATACCAACAAGCTGATTGAGCAGCAGGCTTCCGGCCGATTCAGCAAGGGCAGAATCCGCTTCGAGAAAGAGTTTGTACTGGGGGAAGGCCCGCTCTACCTCTGGCTCTATTACGACATCGACAAAAGTGCCAAGTATAATGCCAGGATTGATGCCGTGTGCACCGAAGTCGAGACAGCCGACGGCGAAATCATCGAGCCGGAAATCATACTGGCCGAGGGAATCGAGGAGCGAGTGATTGCCCGAGTGTACCCATTCCCCTACCGTATTGTACCCTATTACCGCCCACGATGGGTGAAGGGTTGGGGGAATGCCGAAAAAGCCGTACACCTGACACCGGCACACTTCAACCTCTTTACCGACATCATCCACTTTGCCTACAGCGTAACAGCCGATGGCAATATCAGCTACCAGTGGGCCGGAGGAGGAGTTGATAACAAGACCGTAGCAGACGACGCACTGGCTGAAATCAAGCGACTTCACGCAGCAGCAAAGTCTCGCGCCAGACTCATCGCCGGGTTCGCTCACATGGACGGCCCCATGACCCAGGCTGTGGCTAATCCGCACACACGCCGCACTCTGGCCCACAACATGGCGCAGTGGGCCATCACGCGCGGTTATCAGGGTATAGACATTGACTGGGAATACCCGGACTCCTGGCAGCAGTGGGAACAGCTGGGCTACTTCATCGCCGACCTGCGCGAGGAACTCTCCGGCACAGGAATATCCGTCAGCATAGCGGCCTCGGTCGGTTACAAAGTACCCAACTACTGGACTACCGACCAGCTCGACTTCATCATGACCATGTCGTATGATGACCTGACGCCAGACAACCACGCCTCGATGCGCCTGTTCCGGCGGGATGCCGACATCTGCCAGAACAAGTTCCACATGCCCAAAGCGAAAATCGTGCTGGGGCTGCCCTTCTACAGCAACGAACAGGGCAAACTCACTTCCCAGTACGGCTATTCCACCGTATACGGCTGGAACCCGCGCATGAAGCCCGACGTCAACAGCTGCCGAGTTAAGAATAACGATGGCACCGAGGGTCCCATGCATACCTTCAACGGCCCTGCCCTCATCACCGAAAAATGCCGCTGGGTCAAGGAAAACAAATACGGTGGCGTGATGATATGGGCCTACGAAACGGATTTACCCATCAAGCACAAGGCATCCCTCAGCCGTGCGATGTTCAAGGTTATCCGTCAACCTAAGAAAAAAGAATGAAACTCAGCACCATCCTCATCACACTGGCCGCAGTAGCAGCCACTGCCACAGCCGAACCTGTCGATGCCTGGGCTCGCGGCGTATGCGAGCAAAGCGGTTGGCGGGACTTCAACAAGAGCTTCAACGGCAAGGACGACCTGCAGTGCTGGGCCATCACCGCGGCCAACCTCATTGACTGGTGGCAGGAATTGCATGCCGACACCCTGCCCACAGGCACCCCGCGCGGCGAGGAAATACTGCGCACCTTCACTCAGAGCTTTGCCAATGACGGCAGCGACCCCGATGAGGGAATATCCTGGTGGTTCACCGGCGAGTACAAGCCCGGGCGGGATGACTGCGCAGCCCTGCTGCCCGACTGCCCCGGCGGCTATCTGAAATCCCTTCTGCCGCCGGGACAGAAATTACTGCGCACCCTGCTCACCCAGATGCGAGAAGAACAGGTAACAGCCGAAAGCGCCACGAAAGCCCTCATTGACGGTGCGCAGAAAGGTGCAGCTTTCTGGATAGGTGTCTCCTACACCTCCCCCAAAGGGCGCCCCGCTATGCACTCCCTCAATGTATGGGGTGTTAAATACGATACAACCGAGGACGGCGCGCAACAACTCTGTGGCATCTGGATTGCAGACTCCGATGACTACAAAACCGGCTTAACATACGTTGCACTTAAATCAGAGGACAACATGCTTGTATTCGACTGTCCGGAGCATCCCATTTACGGCCGAATACCCGGAATTAAAATAGACACCCTGACTCGCTTAGACGGATTTTAAAAACAAAAATACAAGAAAACCAATTCACAATCAATCAACAACAAGCAACCAACCTCCAACATCCCAACCCTATAAAAAATATCATACATTTTCGCGTCATCATCTTTTTTTTCATTGACATATAGCATAATTTTGCTATTATAGCAGGTAGATTTTCAAATATCCGTTACTGCATAACAGAATACCGACTCTGTTTTTTACGCCCTAACGCTTTTGAAAATACGATACACACCTCCACCTCTCATCATGAAGCTTCATCTTCCTCCTCTTCTCTTCTTTGCCCTTGTAGCATGTCTTTCTGTCACCAGTCTACATAGGTCAATTTCAGGCTCATCTTCCGCAGGCGCAAGCGGAAGCAGTGTAAGTTTCAGAACCGATCAACAGGAGATAAGCTCACAGACGACAGCAACAGCACAGGCGCCAACAACAGGCAACTCAGTCGTTTACAACTACACTCCTCAGACTAAGCTTGATTCCGACTTCAGCATTCATGCAACAACGGCAGAAGTGGAGGTAGAAACACCCCGTCAGCATGACATCAACCAAGTTAGCAACAATGCTACTCAAACCAAGATAGCAACAGCCAACACAGCAACGGCAACAACCACCAAAAAAACAGCCCCTGCCAATACCGTTGCCGACGTATTCAATAGCACAAACGAAACCGACATAACCCCATTTTTTGAGGTGGCAGGGGTAGGAAACAGTGGTATCGCCCTCGCTGCGGAGGACACCCCCGTTACCGCTTCATACGAAGACAACACGCTGACAATTGTCAGCGGCCAGAATGCAGCGGTTCGTATGAATGAGAATGACAACACAAAAACACACAAAACCGACTCATACAGCAGAGAAGGCAAAATCAGCGTTTCTAGTGCAAGAAATGGCCGATACAGCGGAGGCACGGCCATCAATAACAAGACCCTTTCAACCATCAACATTCAGGGTGGTTCTTCTCTCTACCTGTACGATTGCACCACCAACGGTAACGACTTCAACGGCACAGTGAACATCACCAATGCCGGAAGCTCCATGGCAGCCATCGGCTCCTCCAGAACCGGAGCCCGCAATTTGCAAATCGGCACGCTTACCGGCAGCGGCCAGCTTCTTCTGCGCGGCCACAACACCAGTGACACAAGCACATTCTCCTTTTCCAACAACACCTTTGCCGGCACGGTCTTCATGACCTCCAATGGCGGCACGGTACAGGTGAACGCCAACGGTAAGGGATGGCAAGACGCCACCTTTGACTTTACACGCAATGCCGATTACAGCGACAGCCTTCTGAATACATATACATCCGGATCAGCTCCGGAGAAACAGGTTCTTTACCTGAATGGGGATTCCACTGTGGCAGCTCTGCGCAATGGAACAACTCAATACGCCGAAATCGCGGGTAACGACCATATCCTGAGCGTGGGTGCAAACTCAGGTAGCTATACGTATGGTGGTGCCACAAATGATTTGGAAAAACTCGTCAAGTTTGGCAACAGTACCCAAATCTTCACCGGCACCATCGGCACAGAAGTCCTTTCCATTCGGGGCGGCACACTTGGAACCCATGGCGGCGAAAGCTTCACCTCCGTGGAACTGAGCGGCGGCGCAACTTGGAGCGTGACCGGAAGCACCTCCACCGAAACCCTGCAACTGACCTATGGCAGCGGCGCTACCATTACAGGCAACAGCAGCAATGTGGTATGGGACGCGCCCTCCACGCTGGATGTCGCCGGCCTCTCCGACACGGCACCATTTTTCACGCTTTCCAACATCACACTCCGTCTTGACAAGAGCCTAACACTCTCCGGCTATTCCGGCACGATGGAGAACGGTGCTACCATCAATTTTGCCACCATCGGCAGCGGCGCCGGTTTTGAAATTAGCGATGATTTCTACATTAAGCACGGCAGCTATGCATACGGCGTTACGGCCAGCAACAATGGCGGTGTACTGCAGTTCACCCTCGGTGAGGCCTTCACTCCCCCAGTGGAGCCGGATGTCACAGCAAACGGCATCCTCGCCATCCACTTCGCCGACAGTGACGGTCTGACCGCAAGCGGTGCCGCGTCTATCACGCGCTCCTGGAACTACGGCTACACCCACAATAACAGAGGCTCTGCTAACAATGCCGTGTGGCGTTCAGCAGGCAGCGCCGTGTCCTTCTGGGCTTCGGATGAGTTCCCCGCAAGCATGAACAACTATGCCACCTACACTGACAGCGGCTCAGATGTAGTGAGCGGAAAGATTGGCATCATTCAGGTGGACGAGGGCAACGCGCTCTACATCGGGCATGATTATGGTGCATATAACGGCATCGTCCACATAGAAGCGGATAACACGGATAACAATCACGCAGTTATCGCCGCCTATGATTCGACATACGATGAAGTCAACATTGCACACCTGCAAGGCAGCGGCGACGTGCTGCTGCGTGGCCACAATAGCGCCACATCATTCAGCTTTGAAGACGCCTCAGCCTTTGACGGGCGGATTTTCATGTCCGCTCAGAATGCAGCGGTTAATCTGAACACCTCCGGACAGTCTCTGGCGAATGCGGTGGTGGACTTCACACCCACGGCCTACACCACGCCCTTCGGTTCCGGTTCTGCAAGCAAGTCCACCCTCGTGCTGAATGAGAACGCCACAGTGGGCGGCTTGGACAACGGCTCTTCCTCTAATGCTGCCGTCAATGGCAATAACCACATACTAAGCGTGGGTCGTGACAATAATGAGACTTACAGCTTTGGTGGCACGGTGAGTGATTTGGCCGCACTGGAAAAAATCGGCACCAATACTCAGAACTTCTCCGGAAACATTACGACTGATAGGATCTCAGTTAATGCAGGCACGCTGGGTACAAGCGGCACATTGGAAGCTAATAACCTCAGCATCGCTAATGGCGCCACGCTGAGCACAAGCGGCACCACCAATATTTCCGCCCTCACTCTTAATGGCGGCGCCACCTGGACCATCACCGGCAGCGAGTCTCTTGATACACTGGTGCTGACCAACGGCAGCGGCACCATACGCGGCGAGGGAGAGAATGTCACCTGGACAGCCCCCTCCACCATCAATGTCAGCGGTTTCCGTAGCGATAGCCCGTGGATTACACTGGAGAACCTGAACTTCACCTTCGGCAGCAAGCTCACGCTGGAAGGTCAGGAACTGGCAGCCGGCACGACCATCGACTTTGCCACATTGAGCACCGGTGCCGGTTACACCGGGCAAGACTCGCTCACGATTAAGGGCGAAACTCTGCTCTACACCCTGTCTGTGAAGACCACGGCAAACAACGTGCTGCAGCTCACCGTTGTGGGTGTCGATACACGAGCCGACCTGATTACACAAGGCATCGCAGCCGTATATATTGAAAACGACGGACTTAGTGCCAGTGGAAATACAACGGTAACCTCCAGCTACGGCCAATACAGACTCACTCAGAGAGGTTCATTCAACAGCGCTGCTTGGCAAACTAGTGGTTCAGTCGGCTACTGGCTGGATGAAGCCACCGGAACCACCAACTGGTACGGCACTAGTTCAGGCGGCATATCAGACGAGCTCCGCGTCATTCAGGTGAACGAAGGTACGGCCTTGTACCTGGGTGGCACAGCCTATGCCGGCACCGTGATGGCCAAGGATATGGGGGAAGAAGGCGGGTACTCCGTCATTGCGGCCTATGATACATCAACCACCACTGTCAGCATTGCCAATCTGGAAGGTTCTGCTAATGTGCTGCTGCGTGGTCACAGTGCAGCAACCACCAATTTCAGTATCGGCGACACCAGCAACTTCTGGGGCAGAATTTACCTCTCTGCGGATAACAAGATTGCCAACCTGAATGCAGAAGGTACCGGCCTGAGCAATGCCGTGGTGGATTTCACCCCTGTAGCATACGACAGCGCCTTCAGCAACGGAGCCACATCGGCAAGCGAAGCTCGCGTGACATTGACCGGCGATGCCCATGTGGGTGCTCTGGACAACGGTTCTGAGGGCAAAGCTACCATCGTCGGCAACGATCACAAGCTGACAATCGGCCGCAACTCCGAAGAAACCTACAGCTTTACCGGTACCATCAGCGGACTTTCCGAACTCATCAAGGTCGGCTCCAGCCGTCAGGAGTTTGAGCAGAGCAACAACAATCCGCTGGAGGTCAGCGGTGGTATTACCATTCGAGGTGGTGTATTGGCTGTATATGATGCCACCTCCGCGGCTACAACTGACAGAACCCTGCTGGACGGCACGCCGAAAATCACCCTCTATGAGGGCGCTGAGTTCTCACTGGATCGCCGCAATGAAGACCGTGGTAACGACTTCATGGGGACGCTTAAGATTGCCAGTACCGCCCGCACCGGCGACTACGCAGTGTTGAGCACGTATGAGGACATGACAAACGCGGAGTCAGATATTGCCGACGAGCGCTTGCAGTCACTTCGAATCACGGAACTCACGGGCGTGGGCGGTCTGATACTCCACGGCCAGAATACAGATGCACGTACCGAAACACTCTTCAGTTTCGACGTGGGTGACACCTTTACCGGTCGTCTGTACATGAGTTCTGAGGGTGGTGCCGTCAAACTGAGTCTGGGTAATGCCCTTACCCGAACCTGGGATGGCACGGTTGTTGACTTCCGCACAGTAGATAGCAGCGATGAAACCCCGGAAGCCAGCAGCAAGACCCTGCTTCTCATCGGCAAAACCGATTTGGCAGGTCTGCATGGCGGTAATGAGAACTCCTACCTCGAGGGCGACACCGGCTTGCTCACCCTTGGTGATGGCTCCAAGAATACCTACACTTACGGTGGTAACAGCCGACTCACCAACCTGAGTAAAGTTGGAGAAAACAGACAGGTTTTCAGCAAGGCAACGGAAATCAGCTCCACAACGACAGTTAACAAGGGTACGCTCGAGTTCACCAATAGACTCAACTCTCGCCACGTTGTGGTCAATGATGGCCTACTCGTGGCTAGAGGCGATTTACAGACAGCCACACAGGACACAGCCTATAACACCCAGCTGGGAACAATCACCATCAACGGCGGTGAACTGCAGGTTACCGGCAAATTGGATGCCGGCACCATCACCCAGACAGATGGTAAGACTACGGCGGGGTCGCTGAAAGTCTTTGCCCTTCAGCAGAGCGGTGGTAACACCAACGTTCAACAGAACGCCACCATCACCGGCAGTGCCACCATTGGCACCGATGCCTCATTGACTGTGGGTAAAAATCTTGACCTTCGCGGTAATGAAGGCCGTACCACCCAGACCACGATTCAGGGTAATTTGAAGATTGCCGGACACCTCGATGCCTCTGAATACGCCGCTGTTACCCTTCAGGGTGGCACCTTGAGCACCAAGACGGCAGACATACTGACCCTTAACCTCTACGAGGGCAGCACCTGGAATGTAACCGGACTTAACACGGTCGAGAATCTGACGTTGACGGCAACAACAGGTACCGGCACCATCAATCTGAACGGCACGGGCACAGCAGCCGGCATCAACCTGCCCGACACAATCACCTTCAACGGGTATCAACTCACCGACACCAGTAGCCCGCTGTTTACCGTCAGCGGCCTGAAGCTTAATCTCGGTGCCAGCGTCACCTTCAACGGATTGGATCTCACTGAGGTCAACACCCTGAACTACGCCGGTCTGGGAACAGGTGCCTACTATACCGGTGAGCGAGAAATCGAGATAACCGACGGTCTGGGCAACATGTACGCCGCCAGCGTAAGCGACTCTAACGGTTTGGTGCAGATTAAGATTGACCGCACCCCGTTCTCTGCCGGCAATGGCGACAAGATGTGGGTATACAGCAGTGCCGAAACCGGTGCTCCGCAGCTTGGCATGCTGGGTGCAGAGTATAATCCCGAGACCGGCACCTGGGATAACCCGGAAGAGGTGCTTGACAAGGGGTACAAGATGGTACAGCTCCAGCTCACCGGAGGTGCAGAACTCTACGTGCTCAGCGGGGAACCCAATAACGAACGCGGAATACTTACCAGCAACATTGAGATTCTTCCCGGTGAAGGCACTACGCAGATTCACGCCGAGAACACCGCCGGCTATCATGACTTCCGCGGTCACCTGACCGGCGAAGGCTCGCTGCAGCTGGTTGCACACAATGCGGAAGGTGCCACGGTATTCCACTTCTCCAATGATGCCCCCAAAGCCGAGTGGTTCAGTGGCGAGCTCAATCTGGTCAATACCAATGGTGGCGCGGTACAGCTCACCATCGGCCACGGCTCACATGAAACCGAAGGTGTCGACACACGCTGGCAGAATACCGTCATGAACCTGACGCCGACTGCTCTGGACAGCATTTACGATGCAGATACCGTTGCAGGGAAAGCCCGCGCCACGGTTCTGGAACTGGAAGGCGACGCCCAAATTAAGGGCCTGACCGGTGGCGATGTCACCACCGGTGTGTCTGCAGAAGGCCAGTTCAATCTGACTCTTGGTAGTAACAATGAGAGCGATGTCTATAGCTTTGCCGGTGTACTGGGTAGCGACACTCTCTACACAGGTGGCATTGACGACATGGGCGCCACTGTCACCACCAGCAGCAACGTGAACAACAACCTGAGTATCACCAAGGTCGGTGCCGGTACTCAGATTTTCGAACGTGCGGCTTCGCTCCATAACCTGAGCCTTCAGGCCGGTAAGCTCACTTTCAACAATTCGCTGACTGCCGATAACCTGCATCTTGCCGGTGGCGTACTCACCACAATGGGTGAAGTTAAGCTCGACAGCGCTAACATCAACACTAACAGTACCTGGTATATTGGTGACAATGTAACCATTACCGACACTCTGACCCTCACGGGCAACAACCTGATGGGTGCCGTCGGTGGCGACCAGGCTCACATCATCCGCGCCGGCGAGTTTGCCGAAGGCGCCGCTCCGCTTGTGTGGACAGCCCCGCAGCGACTCGAACTGAAGGACTTTGCCCGTGGTGAGAACGGACCGTTCCTCAATATCGGCGAAGGTATCAGCCTGAACATAAAGGATGACTTCACGCTCACCGGTTTCAATGCCGTACTGACCAACGGGCAGATTATCAACCTTGCCCAGCTTTCCGACAGCCAGATTAATGACCTGTCGCTCAAGCACGCTCAGGTAGCCAGCAGTCACAACCTGCTCTACGATGCGGAAATTCGCATCGATGAAATCAGTAATATTCTGCAGCTTGTCATTACCGAAGTCTATTCCGAGGTTATTGCCGGCAAGCAGATGTGGCTGCACACCGCAGCAGATGGCTCCACACTCGAGGGCCTGAACGAAGCCAATTACAACGGTAATTACAGCTGGACCGGCAAGAACGTCAAGCTCGAAGAGCTGAGCAAGATTTACCTGCGCGGTGGTTCTCAGCTCTACTTGGTAGGCGATGACCACACCAAGAACACAGCGACTTACAACGGCACACTGGTGCTCAACCCCGATGGCGGTTCCGGTGCTGCTCAGTTACATGCCGAAAACACCAACGCTCTCGTTACCATTAATGGCGCTGTTGGCGGTCAGGGTGAACTTCAGTTAGTTGCACACAATGCGAGCGGTGCTACGGTGTTTGACTTTGCCGGTGACACCGCTGCTATTCTCGATGGCCGACTGAGTGTCACGAACGCCGAGGGTGGCGATGTTCAGCTCAATATCGGCAACGATCGCTGGCGTGCCACCGTGGTTGATTTGGGTAATTTCCCCATCGACAGCATTTACAACAGCGACTCGATTGCCAGAAGCTCAGCCAACACCACGCTTGCCCTGACAGGAGATGCCACCATTAAGGGGCTTGTCAGTAACTCCGAGAACGCCATGCTCACCTCTCAGGGGCACTACACCCTGACAATGGGTGAGGAAAGCCCGCTCTACAAGTATATATACAGCGGTCAGGTGGATGGCCACGCAGCCTACTATGACGACGAGCTCAACGAAGTAACAAATACCGATGACAGACAGCTCAACATCGTAAAGAACGGCAATAACGGCCAGACATTTACGCAGGATGCCAAGAACCTTGGTTCCGTCGATATGAACGGTGGTACGCTCGAGTTCCAGCGTGACCTGCAGGCCGATTACCTGACGGTCAACGGCGGCAACATGCAGGTAGGTACCATGCACCTCACCGGTGAGGGTATCAACATGGCCGACCGGATTGTAAACTCCCTCACCGTCAATGGCGGTACTCTCAGCAGCGGCGATGCATCCATCAAATCTGCTGTCATGAATGATGGCAAGTTCATCAACCGCGGCCACACGGTGGTGGAAACGCTCATGATGGAAGGCGGTGAATTGAGCGCCCATGAACTTACGGCCTACTCCACGCTTATGAATGGCGGCACGGTTGAGGCAGATGACGCCATTCTGGACGTAGCCTACATCAATGGAGGTCAGGTAAAAGTCAGCGAACTCGACGTGACGGGTATGCTGAACGTCTCGGGTGGTGACGTTAGCGCTGACCGATTCAATGCGCTGAACGCCTTCCGCGTAGACATAACCGGCGGTAGTATGACCGTAGGTACGGAAATCACCGGCATGAAGCACGTAAGCGAACGTGCCAATCTCTCCGGCCTCTATGTATCGGGTGGTGAGTTCACCAGCCGTGGCCAGCTGAGTATTACGGGAGATATGGAAGTAACCGGCGGTCGTGCCACCTCTGAAGGTCTGCTCGAAACGGAGCGTCTGACCATCGGCACCGACGGTGTGTTGGTAACCTACAACGACGTCTTCGCCCATACCACCACCCTGCATGGTGACAATGACACCAGTCTGGACTGGTTCCTCAATGCCAGCGTGGCTGCCGCCAATGGTCAGACCATCACCACGGCAGCTACCGGCGACAGCACAAGCGTAACCATCAATGGCGGCTACAGCTTCCGCGACCTCGACAAGGGTACCGTGGACATGCTGGGTCAGCGTGGTGCCGATGTCGTGTGGAGTACACCGACAACCATGGACCTCACGCAGAGCGGTCTGACAGCAGACAAGAACGTGTTCTCCTTCACCCACATGGGCTTCTCTCTCGGTGGTGTGACCGAACTGAAGCTGCCCTACGATGTGAAGGACGGCGATATCATCTCCTTTGCTCAGTTCGGCGAGGGTGGTTCCTATGTAGAGAATGCCGGTGGTCGTTTCATAACCACTAACAGTGAGGGCGAACGACTGGTCGGCACCATATTGGCTGACCCGAGCGGCGCTCGCGTGGAGTTCTCGACGGCAGATGAAAATCAGGTAGGAGCCGGTGGCTTCATCTGGAGTGGCACAAACAGCACCAATGCCACATGCGCACCCGGACTCACTCTGGGTACAACCTGGCGAGCAGACTACTCGGCAGAAGGAACCGGCTGGCACGAGCAGTCCAATGGTGCAGGTGCAGGTGTATTCGTGAACGGCAGCGGTGCCATCTTTGCCGACACCGACATGCACGGCAACGACGTTTCTCAGGCCGGCCGAATTGTAAAACTGGTTACCAACACCACATACGATTCAGATGGCAATCCCACCAAGCATTCTGTAGCTCCCGGTACTATCTATGTGACCGCCGACAATAACACCGGACATGTTACCAAAAATAACGAAGCCAGAATGTGGTTTGGCTATGCCATCGTAGGTTCTGCAACCGAAGGTCTGACAGACGTCTTTGACCGGAACGGCAAGCTGCTCAGTCAGACCAACATTGTGAAAACAGGTGACTCCCTGTTGGTACTGCATGCCTACAACACCTTCACCGGTAACATCGAGGTACAGGACGGCGGTATCTTCATGGGCGAGGTGAATGCTCTGGGGTACGGTACTCTTAAAGTGCATTCCGATCAGGTATGGAACCTGCCTGTCTATGCCAATTTGCTCAACAGCAATGCAGGCGACCGCTCACGTACTGTCAATGGAGCCACCCAGTATGATTTGTACCGCCGAGGTGCCGAGATTCTGGTCTGCTGTAACTACAGTGACGAAATGGCTTCGGGTTTCCGCCAGCCCTCTATCACCAATGATATTGTGATGGTTGACACCGGCTTGGGTGTGTACAACAACGATCAAAGCAAACTGGGCAGCTATGCTACCGGTAACCACCTGTCCATATCCTTTGCCTACTCCACCTTCCACGGTACAGACAGTAACCTGCTGAGTGTTCCCCGCCACTGGCGTCAGTTGACCCTGAGCGGTGCCCTTCAGGGTACCGGTAACAGTGATGATGTGCTGCACCTTATCGGCTACTCCTCCTCCTGGTACAACAACAATGAAAAATATCAGGACCAGAGCTACGTGAATGCGTTCATCATGAACGACTCCACCGCCTCCGGTAACCGTGAGAGCAATTTCGCCGGCAAGATTGTGATGGAGAACACCATCAATACCTCTCCGCTGGATTCCAACAAAATCGAGAAGCGTACCGGTGGTACAGTACAGCTCAACCTCAGCGATAACAAGCTGCAGTACGCTGTGCTCGACATGACTCGCCAAAGCGTCAGCAAGGAAGAACTCGCCGCTCTGGGCATCAACGAAACCGGCAATGGGAAACGCCAGACTTACAATGATATTCTGGTGGTTCGCGGCGACGTCGGCCTGCGTGGTCTGGAAGCAGAGTTCCGTGGCGAGGCCTGGAAACACTGGATGACCCAGACCGCCACCGGCGGCAGTGCCGGCTCATACGGCTTTGGTGAAATTGCTCAGCACGATGAAGTGTGGCACGTACGTACCGTGGCAGAGGCTGAAGCCACGCTGACACTCGGTAAGCATGAGGAAGATGCAACAAAGAACTACGTGTACTCCGGTGCGATGGGCTTTGAGCAGTCCTATGCCGGTGCTCAGGACGCCCACGTGATGTACGGCGACGGCTTCGATGCAGCCCCCACCAACAGCAACAACACGTACATTAAGGACCGCTACTCTGACCACATGATGGGTGCAAACGCTCTCAGTCTGGTGAAAGAAGGCGCCGCCTCGCAGTTTGTACACTCTGCCGAGCTTATCAACCTGACCGTCAACGAAGGTACGCTGGGCTTCAACAACCTGTCCATTACCGGCAACGTTGACCTGACCGGTGGCAGTACGCTCGCTCTGGGTGTATACAAAGATAAGGTTGACAGCCAGACCGGCAAGGAGTTTGTATGGTCCGATATCACCAATTGGGATAACATCACCACAGATACCAGCACCGGTACAAACTCACTGGATTACGAGCTCAGAAGAACCACGGCCGACATCTCCATCGGTAACGGCAAGACGCTCACCATCTACACCCCGACCCCGACAGCCGGCATCTTGCCGACCGCAGCAGTGGTGGATGGCAACATCAACATGGCAGAGGGCTCTACCCTGTCCTTCTTCGTTGAGAATGCCGATTTGTGGAGCAAGAACATCGAGCTGACCAACGTTCATGCTCCCTCAGAGAACGTTCTGCTGAATGTGAACGGCACCCTGACCCTTACTCAGGATTCCAACGACATTGACCTGCACTTCCGCGGTGTGAACTTTGCACTCTCTCCCTTCGCCAGCAAGACCTACTATCTGGCCGAGGCTGACCGTATCAAAGTGGGCGATGGTGAAGCGACAAACTTTGCCAAGCGCCTCATCTCGCTGGGTCAGGGCTACTTCGGCACGTTGACCACCATCAACGACGCTCAGTTCGAAGGTGCTAACCGCGATTATCTGGTCATGAACGTACTCAGCGACCCGCGTAACACCTGGTCCGGCATGATTGACCTCAACGGCAACAACATTGTTTGGGAACACTCCGATAGTGTTGAAAAAGCTCAGGATTATCGCTGGAAGGAAAATACCGTCTTCCGCAATGGTAACATCGTCTTCTTCGGCAACCTCTACACCCCCGATGAGTGGACAGAGGAAAGCAAACTCACCTCCGATGAATCTGTACGTGTTCAGACCGAAGGTGTACTGAGCGGTGATGTCGAAAACACCAACGGTGAACTGGTAACCCTCGACGGTCAGAGCTACGAGCCGCAAATGGCCGGTCGCCACCCGCTGATGCCCGGTACCGTGCAGGATGGCATGAAGATCGATAGCTTCGATGAAAGTGCCGAACTGCCGGCCTACTCTTGGGAAATGGTAGGCAGCAACGTCGCAGAGGTTGCCGTAACAGACCGATTCGGTCTTGATTACCAGAAGGTGCAGATTAACAGCAAAGTGGCTCCGCTCTCCGTTGTGATTAACTCTGACTATCTGGACATGAGCAACGGCGGCGAAGCCCGCTGCGACGGAACGAACTACTACTTCTACGGCGAAGGCCTGATTCGCAATGCCACGGCAGAGGAACTCAAGGAGCACGCTCCCGGCACCAATTGGGAAACCAACCTCGAGAAATACGGTACCGGCACAGCTGTTATTGCCACAGCCAATACCTTCACCGGTGGCACTCTGCTGGAAGGCGGTCGAATCGTCATGCAGGATAGACTGGCTCTGGGTCTGAGTACTTACGATGACTCGTACTACAGCGATGGTTACTTCGGCAAGAAGGAGGGCACGGAGTGTGGTATCATCACCATCAGTAATGCAGCAACCCTGCAGGGCGACTTCGCCGATGACCGCACAGCGAAATACTGGCCGCACTACGGTGAAGCCTACACCGGCGAAGGCATGACCACCACCACCATTGAAAACACGGTGTTTGTGAAGGACTACATGAACGGCTCTGCCCTTACCTTCGACACCGACGTCAATGCAAACCTGACAAATGCCCACGACAAGAAGCTGGTGCTGGTGAAGATGGTAGGTGAAAGCGATACGGTAGTCACCCTGCGCGGCATGTCTGTTGACCCGTCAGAGGCCACCAACGGCATGTACACCTATGCCACCTACAAGGTGCTCGACCCGGGTGGTTTCTCCGGTACCATCCGCATGGACGGCAACCTGTGGGGCAAGCAGGAGTACAGCTACGATCCCTCTGCTGTTGACCAGCTGGTCGGCGGTCGAGTGCAACTTGAAATCATGACCACAGCCAAGGCCAACACCACAACCGTGTCGGCCAATAAGGACTGGACCCGCGCCAACATTGACCTTTCTGTCAACAATGGTACAGAGCGCACCGTGCTCGCACTCGACCCCATCGAGAAGACATCTGACGGCACCGTGCAATCTGTGGATACTATGCAGTACTCCTACATCAACACCCTGATGGGTACAGGTGATGTGCGTATGGCTGACGGAGCAATTAACTCCTCGGTAGTCAACATGAGCGAGCGTAACCCGCTTACTCTGGTACTCACCGGCACTAAGGATGGTGACTACGATGGTGTACTGGGTTACGGCAGCTTCCAGCAGACGACGGACTACGGGTTCAATGACGAGAAGGCTCCCGCCGTCGGCCAGGAAAACCACCACTACGGCAATGGTACCATGGGTGAACTGAGCGTACAGAAGGAAGGTAACACCACCCAGAGTGTCTACAACGCATGGATTAACACTCTCGATGTGAACGCCGGTACATTCATTGTAGATCATATTCTGCAGGTGAGCGACATGCAGGCAGGCGCCCTTGATACCCAAACCATGCAGGGTGCTGACCAGCGTATTATGGTGGGTGAGGTCAACAACCCCAACACCGTATACTCACTTACCGTTGGTAACAATGGTATTCTGTCCATGGACAATGCGGAATCTGCGGCTTCCCTGACCGGTAACAAGGTGGATGCCTGGAAAAACATCGGTGCCGGTACCAAGATTGAATCCAACGGCACCTTCCCGTGGGCCTGGGTACAGCTGCAGGATGGTGCAACTCTCACCGCTCACGAGAACTGGTACACTGCCAAACAGGTGGAAATTGAGAGTGGTTCGGCCGTCACCTTCAATACGCACGTATTCACTCCCGATCCCTACATCACCTCTGCACAGGATGACGCCAACTTCGGTAACGAATACGGTGACCACCTGACTCACTCTCAGCACTTCAACCAGAGCCGCATCATGCAGCTGCTGGGTAAGATGAGCGGTAACAACCTCGACCTGCTCTTCAGCAACGACCAGATGAGCCCCGGAGCAACCGCCGAGGAACTTGGCAAGGCTGATTACATGGGTTATGTTGCTCTGACAAACCACAACCAGATGACCGGTCGTCTGATGGTTACCGACCATACAGTGCTCCAGATTCTCGACAACCACAGCACGGCAAACACCATGAACGCTGTCGTGGAAGGCGAGGAAGCGGCTATGCAGCTGGTGAAGAACGGCAATCAGTACGTCAACCACCTCAGTGTGGGTGGCATTGGCGGCGCGCTGTTGCTCGGCGGTGCGGAGAAAACCTCCCTTACCGACACCTACGGCTCTGTCGACAACACCGGCACCCTGCGTCAGGATCACATAGACTATGACTATGAAAAGGTTCTGATAAGCGTGGAAGCCCGCACCGTAGACGGTGTCGTGCCCGAGCAGGAGGGGAACTACGGTACGATGACTAACATCCACACCACTGTAAACAATAGCAATTACACTGCTTCCATCGGTGGTTCCGACTATGACCTCTACACCTGCAACGTTGCAGGTCAGTCCGAGGCTAATGATGTTCACATCACCGTACACGACATCAACGGTGTCAATGCGACAAAGGGCACGATTCACCAGACCCACCTGCACAATACGCTCGTGGAGCTGGAGGGGGATTGCTCCGTCAATATGGAAGATGAGGTACTTGTCAAAGTCGACTCCATTGTCTACGGCACCGGTACCACCCTCAACAGTGGCTCGGGTATAGCGGTTGAAACTCTCGACTTTAAGTCCGGAGACCTCTACAACTTCTATATGGAAGCCAACGATAAGGCCACTGAGTACGACACCACTGAGAGGGATTTGCCGCTGGCTGCACTCGCTACAGTTACAACCAGTGTGGATACAATGGTGGAAATGAGTTTTGATAACAATCGCAAGCTCTACAACGTTGGTGTGGCAACTCAGGGCGAGTACAAGGGCAAACAGATTGATTTCTACCATGTAAAGGTCGACCAGTTCCAGGGCGTCAATGTCGATGGTAATGGCATCAGCATCCAGCTTACCAGCGATTTGATTTCTCAGGCTCATAATGCAGGGGCTGAATTCATTGCCATCCAGATTGGCGGCGAAGAAAATGTCGGTCGTTTCCTCTTCGAGAACGCCAACGGCTTCTTCGATATTGCCGATGAGGACCGACTCATGCTCAGCATGTATGGTACTGACATTACAAAGGACTGGGTATCCTCCGAGTTCGTAAACAGCGCTCTTGCTGAAATGGGTATCGAAATGGACAATGTAAGCCACCACATGCTCTACTTCGTTGTCCCCGAACCTGCCACCGCAACCCTCAGCCTTCTTGCTTTGGCTGCTCTGGCTGCACGTCGTCGCAGAAAGTAAACCCAAGGACATAGTTCTATCCGGGGGTAAGCGAACTCAGGTTCGCTTACCCCTGACTTTTTATATAGGGCCCACCTACTCTTCAGTCTATCAGCCGTTATGTAACTTTTTCCCGTCAAATTGCAAAAAAAGACTTGACTTGCAAGTTAGTTTCGACTAAACTCACCCCGCACAAAATTAGTTTCTCCTAACTATATGAACACATCTGCAACGGAAAAAACCCTGAAGCGGGCACAGATCGGCGAACGGGTAACGGTGCTGAAGGTAGCGGGCGAAGGGCCGCTGCGCCAGCGCATATTGGATATGGGGCTCACGAAAGGAGCCGAGGTCATGATAAACAAAGTTGCGCCGCTGGGTGACCCGATTGAAGTGACCGTGCGCGGCTACGAGCTCTCCCTGCGCAAGAAGGAGGCAGCCTGTATAATAGTGCGATAATTTTTAGACAAGAGTTAGTCTCTCCAAACACGACATGAAGAAAAGAATAGCACTCGCCGGCAATCCGAACAGCGGTAAGACATCCCTGTTCAACGACCTGACCGGCGCGAATCAGTACGTGGGCAACTGGCCCGGCGTAACAGTGGACCGCAAGGGTGGTGAACTGAAGGAGCACGAGGAGGTGGAGATTCAGGACCTCCCCGGCACCTATTCTCTTTCCCCCTTCTCGCCCGAGGAGGTGGTAAGCCGCAACTACCTGCTGGGTGAGAAGCCGGACATGATAGTCAACGTAGTGGATGCCACCAATCTGGAGCGCAACCTTTACCTCACCAGCCAGTTGCTGGAAACCGGGCTGCCCATGGTAGTAGCGCTCAACATGATTGATTTGGTGGAAGAGCGTGGTGAAAGTATCGATGCCGAAGCGCTGAGTGCGCGTCTGGGGTGCCCGGTGGTGAAGGTCAGTGCCATTACCCACGTAGGTATGGCCGAGTTGCTGCAGATGATGCTTGCCGAGCCCCCTGCTCCCGGCAAGCCCCTGAGCTATGTTCCCGCCGTAGAGAATGCCGTGGCGGCAATTGCAGCCAAACACAACGTCACGCGTTTTGAAGCAGTGAAGATGCTGGAGGGCGACAGCGAACTGCTGGCCCCGCTCGACAAGAACGAGCGCCACGCGCTCGAGGATGCTCGCATGGCGGTCGAAGCCGAGCTGGGGGACGACATTGCCTCCATCATTGCCGGGGGGCGTTACGATGCCATCTGCGAGTTCGTACCTCAGATTTACACCCGCAAGAGCGCAAAGGAAAGCTTTACCCGCAGGGCTGACCGCATCCTTACCCACCGCATTTTCGGCCCGATTATCTTCGTGGCTGTCATGTACGCCATTTACTACCTTTCCATCAACACCGTGGGTGACTGGGGTACCGGTTGGGCCAACGATGTGCTCTTCGGGCCCGTAGTAGGCGGCTGGCTGGCCGGTTTTATAGGCGACACTCCTGCCGGGGCGGAAGCGCTGACCATGTTCAGCGCCGTACTGGCCATGGTACTGGTATTCCCCACCATGCTGCGCCGCCTGCATGACATCGGCATGAACGGCGCCTGGCTGTACGTCATGATAGCCCCCTTCCTGCTGGAATATGTGTGCCCCCACCTGCCCGGCATACTGCACACTGCAATCATGTGGCTGCTACTGGTCGCCAATGCCGTACTGCTGGTTCTCTGCTTCGTGAAACCCGGCCAGCAGAAGGCCAATGACTACGGCAGCCGTACCCGCGAGTTCGCCCATACCCCCATGAAAATGACAGGGCGCGGCAGCCGCACCGAATTTGTCACCTGGTTCATTGTCATGAGTCTGCTGACCTTCGGTATTACCATGCTGGGTCGCAGCACCCTGAACTGCAGCCCGCAGTTGCAGAGCATCATTACAGACGGCATCGTAGCCGGTGTGGGTGCCGTGCTGGGATTCCTGCCGCAGATGGCAGTACTCTTCTTCCTGATGGCCCTGCTGGAGGACTGTGGTTACATGGCCCGTGTGGCTTTCATGCTCGACCGCCTGTTCCGCGCCATCGGCCTGTCCGGCAAGTCCGTCATTCCGCTCATGGTCAGTATGGGTTGCGGTGTACCCGGCGTGATGGCTACCCGCACCATTGAGAATGAGAAGGATCGCCGCATGACCGTTATGCTCACCACCTTTGTGCCATGTGGCGCCAAGCTGCCCATTCTGGCGCTTATCGGTGCCATGATCGGCCAGACGGCCACCATTGCGACAGTGGCCTACTTCATGGGCTTCGGGTCTGTGATTCTGGGTGGGCTCATGCTGCGCAAGACCCACATGTTCGCCGGCAGCTACACGCCCTTCGTCATGGAGCTGCCCGCCTACCACCTGCCGCACGGTGCCAACATCAACCTGCGTGCCATGGAGCGCTGCAAGGCCTTCGTGAAGAAAGCCGGTACCGTGATTTTCCTGGCCTCGGCCCTCATCTGGACCCTCTCCAACTATAACTGGAGCTTCAATTACCTGCCTGAGCAGGAAGGTCTGGAGGGTGAGCCTATCAACCACAGCATGCTCGCCGATACAGGCAATACCTTTGCCCCTCTCTTCACCCCCCTCGGCTGGGGCGACTGGAAACCCGCTGTAGCCACTGTGACCGGCCTGATTGCCAAGGAAAACGTGGTGGGTACCTTCGGCGTGCTCTACCCCGCAACAGAAGCCCCCGCCCCTGAGAGCACGGAGGAAACTCCTGCAGAAGAAGCTGCCGCCGAGGAAGAACTGCCCCGCAGCTGTGACCTCTGCAAGGTGAATGCCCTTACCGCCCTCACCCTCGCCGTGTGGCAGTGCGACAGCGAGGTACGCACGACCCTGCCCGTTGACGCCGAAGAGGAGCCGGCAGCAGAAGAAGCCACATCCTCCGAAGAAGAGGTTGCCACTGACAAGAGCTGGCTGGATCACCTGAATGCCATCGTAGCCTTCCTCTTCCCCGAAGTGGAGGAAGATGACGAGACCAGCGGCGTGGCCGGCAATGTGAAGGCCGCCGGTGCTTTCACCACACTGAGCGCGCTCTCCTTCATGCTCTTCAACATCCTCTGTGCCCCCTGCTTTGCCGCCTGCGGTGCCATTCGACGCGAAATGAACAGCGCCCGCTGGACCTGGTTTGCCATCGGGTTCATGTGCGCATGGGCCTATATCGTAGCGTTCCTCACCTTCCAGCTCGGATTGTGGATGACAGAGGACATCTTCGGTTCCGCTCAGGTACTGGCCTGCCTGCTCGGCATAGGCATACTCTACATGGCCGTACGCCCCAACCCGCACATCAGCAAAGATAATCAGTAACCCTAACTCCATACACTCATCATCATGGCCGACATCATCATCATTCTGGTACTGGCAGCTATAACATTCCTAATCATCCGCAGTCTGCTCAGGCAGCGAGCGCAGGGTGGTTGCGGCTCCTGCGGTGATGGTGGCGGCTGTGGTTGCGGGTGCAGCGGCTGCAGCTCCCACAAAAAGGAAGAAGACAAGCACGACTGATTGATATTAAACAATAAACATTCTTTTCGCAGAGTTTCCACACAACCCTGCCCGGGCTACTGCCTTGCCCAAATCACTTCTACAATAACAACACCACACACACTCACATGAACAACAAACACATCCTCGCACTCGCCCTCACCGGCCTCATGACAACCTCAGCCTTCGCACAGGACGCCGTCGCGGCAGGCGAAATCCTCGACGGTATCAACATGTTTACCCCCGCTGAGGGTGACCCTGCCTACAAAGTCACGGCCAATGAGAAGTACGGCACGCAGTGGGCTGTTGATATGGCATACGGTTACTGGCACAGTCACAACACCGCTGAGGCCATGCACAGCAATGCCAATCTGGCACTCCTGCATGCTCAGCTCAATCAGCGAGTTATTGAGGACAGCGTGAACGGCGGCACCTGGATTCGCTTTGAGCTCTCCGGTTCCTGGGGTCTGGACAGAGACTCCGCTCAATCGGAATACATGCTGACCGACGGCTTTGGCTCCGCAACCGGCCCCCATGCCGACATCTATGGCGGTCACGACGCAGTGATTCCCGAGCTGGCACTCATGCACTACTTTGCCGGTAAGCGCGCCTGTGTTATTGCCGGTCTGGTCAACCTTACCAACTATTTCGATGCCGTGGGTATAGCCAATGACTCTTTTGCCGGCTTCACCAACGACGGCTTCATCAATTCCTCCGTCCTCGGCCTGCCGGATGCCAATCTGGGTGCCGTAGTTCAGGCTGAAATCGACAGTGCCAGCTATGGCATGCTCGCCTTCAGTCGCGAGGCTACCGGCTACGGCGATAACCCCTTCTCTACCGGCGATGGCAGTTTCCTGCTCGTGGGTGAGTACGGCCGTACCATCCTCGATGGTAACGCCATCATCCGTATCAATCCCTTCTTCCGCCACATCGATGAGCGCGATGACACAAGCAGCACAAACTTCGGTCTGGCTGCCAGTATCGAATACACGGTGTGCGACGAGCTCACCGTATATGCCCGCGCCGGTTTCGGTGCCAAGCAGGAACTCGGCAATGCCTTCGACTTCTCCTGCGGTGCTAACGTTAAGCTCATCCCCTCCCGCGAGAATGACTTCCTCGGTGTGGCATTGGGCGTATTTAAGGGCACAAGCTCTGCAGATGAGCCCACCGCCAACAATCGAGAGTTTGTGGCCGAGGCCATGTACAGCTTCCAGGTGAACGACTACTTCAAGATTGTTCCCCACATCCAGTACATCGCCAACCCGGCATACGATGCTGATAACAGCGATGCCGTGCTCGTGGGCGTACAGGGCGTATTCTCCTTCTGATAAAAATTCTGTGCTGTAACGTGTATGTAAACGCAGGGCGTCGGAGCTTGGCTCCGGCGCCCTTTTTGCACAGAACCAATGATTTAACAGTTATAACACTTGACGTCCGGGATAAAAAATGTTATAGAAAGCAACTCTTCGTAACACGACATGAATATCAAACGCATACTCACACTCGCCGGGCTCATGACAGCCCCGGTTTTCGCTGCTGGCGAACTCCTCGAAGGAATCAACATGTTTACCCCCGAGGAAGGTGAACCCGCCTATAAGATAGCAGCCAATGAAAAGTACGGCACCCAGTGGTATGCAGATGTGGCCTACGGCTACTGGCACGGGCATAATACAAGCCCCGATGTGCATAGCAATGCCAATCTGGCCCTTATTCACGCAGGTCTCATCCAACGTCTTATCAAAGACGAACTCGACGGCGGCACATGGTTGCGTGCCGAATTTTACGGTGGCTGGGGGCTGGACCGCAAATCCGCTCAGACCTCATATCTGGTAACAGATGGTGTGCTCAGCGCGACTTACCCTCACGCCGAAATCTACGGTGGGCATGATGGGTATATCACCGAGCTGGCAATCATGCACTACTTTGCCGCTAAGCGAGCCTGCATCATTGCCGGCATGCTCGACATGACATGCTACTTTGATGCCGTCGGGATTGCCAACGATACCTTCTCCGGTTTCACCAGTGCCGGGTTCGTCAATTCCGGTGTACTTGCGCTGCCCGAAGCCAACCTTGGCGCTGTGATTCAGTATGAGTTGGATAGCACAAGCTACGCCATGCTGGGCTTTTCCAGAGAGACGACAAGTTGCGGCTACAATCCATTTGATAGTGGCACCGGCTACATGGTGGTAGGTGAGTACGGTCGGCAGATTTTCGATGGAGCGGCCACTGTCCGACTTAACCCCTTCTTCCGTCACGTTGAGGAGGTAGATGGCCACTGCAACAACTTTGGTATAGCCGCCAGTATCGAATATGAAGTAAGTGATGGTCTCACAGTCTTCGCTCGCTCCGGCTGGTCTGCCTATCAGGAACTGGGCAATGCCTTCGACTTCTCCTGCGGTGCCAACGTCTATCTCATTCCCTCGCGCGAAGATGACTTCCTCGGCGTTGCGCTCGGTGTTGTGAAGGCCTGCGCTCCCACGGTAAATAACCGCGAGTTCGTAGCCGAGGCCATGTACAGCTTCCAGGTGAACGACTACTTCAAGATTGTCCCCCACATCCAGTACATCGCCAACCCGGCATACGATGCAGACTGCAGTGATGCCGTGCTCATGGGTGTACAGGGCGTATTCTCCTTCTGATAAAAGCATAAACGAAGGGCGTCGGAGCATGAGTTCCGACGCCCTTTTGATTGATAAGCTGTTGCAGGGATTTACAATGCCGAGACAATCTCGTCGACAATACGCTCCACCGGCACCAGCCGCCCCTGCCCCTCGGCACCGCAAGCCAGCATACCGGCATCATCGGGGCCGATAATGCGGTGATTTTCGCGCCCGAGGAGAATGGAAGCATTCTGCTGCGTGGCCGGGTGGTTCCACATATTGCCGTTCATGGCCGGGAATATCAGCACCGGGGCACGGTTAGCCAGGTACAGGCTGGTGAGGGCATTCGGCGCAAGCCCTTGAGCCATGCAAGCCATGGTATTGGCACTGGCCGGTACAATGGCCAGCAGGTCAGCACGCTGCGCCAGATCAATATGCACCGGCACCCAGGAGCCGGTTTCATCTTCAAACGATGAAATGACCGGATTGCGGGAGAGGGTCATGAGCGTGAGCGGAGTCACAAACTGCAGCGCTGTCGGGGTACATACGCAGTGTACCTCGTGCCCGAGTTTCACCAGACGAGAGGCCACATCTGCCGCCTTGTACGCAGCAATCGAACCACACACGCCCAATATGATAGTAGCCATAACCACTCTCCCTCTTACTGCTGAACGAATCAGGCGATTTCAACAATCATGTTGATTTCGACTGCCACGCCCAGAGGCAGGCTTACCACACCCACAGCCGAGCGGGAGTGAGCCGCCTCGGGGCCGAAGAGCTCCACCAGCAGGTCGGAGGCCCCGTTGAGTACCTTGGCCTGGTCGGTAAAGTCGGGTGTGCAGTTCACAAAGCCGTTGACAGCCACAATCTTGGTCATCTTCTCAAAACCGCCGAGCTCTGCCTGAATCACGGCCAAACGGTTCAGAATGGCAGCCTGAGCGGCCTTCTGGCCGTCCTCAATGCTCACATCGGCACCCAGCTTGCCATAAACGGCAACATCACCATTCACGGAAATACCGCCGGACAGGTGCAGGTAGTTGCCCGTGCGAATGCACTGTACATAGGAACCAACCGGAGCGGGTGCGGGATTGAGCTTCAGGCCCTTCTTCTCGAGTACTTCAGTATTGAGCTGCATGATATTTAAAGTGTTGTTGTGCTCACAAGGATACACCCCAACTCCCCTTTTGGCAAGCACAAAGAGACCGCTGGCACAGGTTCTTCGTATGAGTTTGGTCCGGCTGATTACTTATCGCTTAATCTGAGGGTCGGCCGACAGAGCCGCTATCCAGTCGCTCTGGGGCATGTCGGCGGCTTGCACTGCCGTAAAGGGCATGCGGGGGCGCCAGTTGGTGCCGCCCTGAGTACCGGGGGTGTTCAGGCGCACGGGAACATCGAAGAGCTCGGTCCACATGAGTGCAGCATAGGCGGAACGGCAGGCAAAAAGCGCTCGGAAAAGGGCATCCTTCACCGCCGGTCCCCAAGGAACCATGCACTGCTCAGCGCTCAGTCCGGCATAATCCCCCAGCCAGGCAAGCACTTGGGCACAGTCGCGGCCCACACGCAGCAGCTCACGGCGTTTATCGGGAGCGAGAGTTGAATCGATAGCTGCCGCCTTACCGGCCTGCACATGGGCATACCAGTCATTCCAATCATTGCAGATGGGCGGGAAGTCATGCGTGGCATAGGTCGCAAAGGAACAGGGATTGTAGGTATCGCCCTTCATGATGCGGTGTTGGTCATCAATCTCCCAGTGCGGGATTTTGAACCCGGCGATTCGCAGGCGAGAGAGGTCGGGGCGCACATAATCCGGCACGCAGCCCAAATCCTCGCCTATCACCTTCATACCCGGTGCAGCCTGCAGCAGGCGGCGCAGCAGGTAATCTCCCTGCATGAGATTGGCGCGGCGGTTCTCGGGCGTATCATCCGGGCGCGGGCGGAAACCGGGGCGACGACCCTCGCAGCGCGCAGCGGCTTCATCTGCACTGAGCGGCAGGAACTCCGGGTTTCTATCGGGCATCCACGGGAAAGCATAGATACGGTAAAAGCCCAGCACATGGTCAATGCGGTACATGCCGAAAATTTCGGCCAGCTTGCGCACTCGGCGATTCCACCAGGCAAAACCATCGCGCTCCATCACATCCCAGCGATAGAGAGGTATACCCCAGTTCTGCCCCCACTTGGCGGTAAAGGGGTCTTCAGCAAAATTACCTTCGGCGGGTGCGCCACCGCTCCAGCTCATGTCAAAGAGATGGCGTTCAAAGAAGACATCGGCACTGGCAACAGACACACCGATGGGCACATCGCCCATCAGCAGCACTCCACACTCATCAGCCACACGGCGCACCTGCGCCCACTCGCGAGCACAGAGCCACTGCAGCCATTGGCGGTAGCGTTTCTGGCGACAAGCCTGCTCGCTGTTCTTCACAAGGGCACGCGCTTCATCCGGGTTCTGCACCGGCCAAGTCCACCAAGCCGTACTGCCGTAAGTCAGGCTCAGCACGCTGAAAATGGCGAAATCATCCAACCAGCTCCCCTGCTCCTGTACCCACTGTTCAAACTCCCCGCGAAGGGTGGCAAACTCCTCCCCCTGTTCAAAACGATTGAAAGCGCGGTTAAAATAGTAGCGCTTATAGGTGCGCACGCGGGCGTAGTCCACATAATCCGGGCCACCGGGCAACTGCTGCGGGGGTAAGTCATCCCGATACGGTGGCAGGGGCGATTCCATGCCCGGCACACGCTCCAGACTGAGATAGAGCGGCTCCAGTGCAACCGAGCTGATAGCGGAATAGGGAGAGGGCGCATCATCTTCCCCCAATGCATTGACAGGCAAGAGCTGCAGAAAGCCCACACCGTGAGCGCCGGCCCAACGAATCCACTCCTCCAGCGCCATCATATCGCCGATACCGCAGTCCCCCTCTCGTCGCAGGGAAAACAACGGCATGAGCACACCTGTCAATCGTTGCAACAGCATCACTCTGCCAGTCTAGCATAACCCGCTCGGTTAGGCAATAAAAAAGAAAATACTGATACAGATTCACCCCTTGCGGAGTGCGCATTCAGCTCTCTTTGATACGGCGCAGAATAAACCACACAATGACGGCGGTACCGCACAGCAGAGCTAGGGAAACCGCTATGCGCAGAGGGAAATACTCTTCACCATGAAATCCCAGTGTCGGGAACCCAATGAAATAAGAAGGAGCAGATGCAAGCAGACCGGGCGTCAATCCATACAGCAAAATGCGGAAACATACCCGCCGCCATACCCCGCGAGGCAACAGCTCGGCAACCGGCCAGATATACAAGGTAAATGATGAAATCACGCAGATATAGGCCAATGTGATTTTGAACAGTGAGTTTTCCTCATATATAGCCACTGCCAAAGCCCCGATATACAACAAGGCCATGAGCGCAAAGCCCACCACCAGCGACAGGAACATGCACCCGACCCTGCGTAGCCAATACAACTCACCTGAGGTTGCCTCACGCAAGTTCCGACGAAAGCAGCAAAATACGCTAATCAACAGAAACGCAATAGCTGCCCCCCACATGAACAGATTGCCAAAGATGACTGTCGGCCAATCATCAAACAGCGGCCCGTATAGTGGGTAACGGAACACGCCGAAGCACACAACCAACAGATCAACAGAGGCCAACAAACTCAGCACAGCACACAGGCGGGCACTCCATTTTGTCCGCAGGCTGATAAGCCACGGAATCAACAGCCCGGCAATCGCAGCAAATACGTAGCACCACATCTGCCACCAATAGTCATCCGCCCCGCTAAACAGAGCCAGCAACATACTGTTCCCGGCTAAAATCAGCAACAGCAAGTAGAACAGTCCGCCTGTTCCCCAGACAACGAATCGCTTCTTCATACGTTTTTCCTCTGTACAATACTGATGTTCTTCAGCAAGCTGCCGCGCTTACGAGCACGAATAGCCTCCATCTGCTTGGGGCTGGGGGCACCATTCAAGCGGTGGTCGAGTTCATCGCAGAGAGCACGGCGGGCCAGAAAGCGGTTAATCTCGCGCTCGCGTTCTCGGTGGCATTTGATTACCAATCCGGTAGGACGATGAACCAGACATACGCAGTTGTTGGTCTTGTTCACCTTCTGGCCACCCTTGCCGCTACCACGCACGAAGGTCTCCTCCAAATCACGCTCAAGCACCCCGAGCGCTTTCATGCGCTCGAGGAGTTCATTGCGTTTTTGGGGAGATACAGGCATGAAAGTTAAATGGTAACCTCGCCGGAGAGCGCTTCACCGGGAGCAAAGGTATGGACTTTGCTCACCACGAGTTTCTTCACATTCTTCAGGCTGGGTACACCGAGGGAATCCAGAGAATCCACCAGCTTATAAAGCTTGCTGTCAAGCTGTACAATGGGAGCCACACCGGCACACTCGGGAGCCAGCGACATGAGCCCGGCCTCGTTAATCTCCACGGCATCGGAGCGCAGCAACAACAAATCGCCACTGGTCTTCACCGGGAAGAATCGGCTGCGAGGCACATTCACCGCACGAGCGCCCGGGAAACACTGAATGGCAGCCCCCATCGCCGTTTCGAGCTGGTAGACCTTGGTCGATTCGCCATCTCGCGGGTCAACGGTCTTGGTATTGCAAATGACCGGCAGGGGCAGCACACCACCATTGGCCATCAGGGAATCGCGCAGGGAATCCAGACGAATCCACAGGTTATTGGTATTGAAGAAGCGGTGCTTATCAATATTCTGGAACTCAGGCAGGTCGGCATCCGGGCACTGGGCAATTTCGCGGAGAATCGGCTGGCCGTCAACGGCACGGGTAGCCAGATGTCCGCCCTTCTTATCTGCCTCGGTACGGCGGGTCACCTCCATCACGAAGGGGGCGCCACTCTCGGCGAACCAGCGCAGGAATCTCGTATCCATCTGCGCACCAAGGTTATCGGAGTTCGATACGAAGGCATATTTCACACCGGCTGCGAGCAATTTGTCGAGCCAGCCACTGCCCACCAGAGCGGGGTAAATATCGCCATGACCGGGCGGGCACCACTCCAGCTCGGGATTGGCGGGGTAGCTCACGGGCTCCAGCGTATCAGTTCTGAGCTTGGGCACGCGGTTCTGCAGCATCTGCACCTTGTCGGGGTCAGCAAAGCCCCCCTCGGTGTAGCGAGAAAGGTGAGCCATTGTATCCTCACCCGTAGAGAAGGAGTTCATGAGCAACAGGTTAACGGGATAACCGGCGGCAGCTCGCAGGCTCTGAACCTGACGCACAATAAGGTCGAGGAATGTCACGCCGGGCTTAATTTCGAGCAGGCTCTTGGCCTTCTGTAAGCCCATACTTGTGCCCAAACCACCATTAAGCTTAATCAGCACGGCCTGAGCAAGCAATTCAGCATCGGCCGCCGGTGTGGCTGCAACCAACTCCTCCCAATCGGCCACTCCCTCAGCCGGCTGAATATCCCCTTCGGGTATCAGCATACTCTGCTTGCTTTCCAACACCTGCACGCTGTGACGAAATGCACTTATAGCAGCGCCGGAAAGGCCCACTCCCTGCATCTTGCGCTCAATAATATCGAAGCTGCTCATGCGCGCATTATAAACGGCAACGGCCACACTTTCAATACCAAAGTGTGGCCGCAGAAAAGAGAATCTTCTCAGTGCATCAGGTAATCCAACACGCGCAAGCGAACGGAATCATAGTAATTAGCCTCTCTCAACCGCTCTCTCTGAGCAAGAAGTTCAGCAAACAAAGGAGCGATTTTCGGGCCATATTTTTGCAGAAGGGGCTCCAAGAGCTCGGGTCCCAGGAACTTGCGGGAACCGACAGTGGACTCAAACTGAGGTAGCAGCTGCAGCAGTTGAGACAGCGCAGACTCGGCAGCCGCAGAACTGTCAATGGTGCGGTAAACAGCCGTTATCTCCGGCAGCAGGGTCTGCAATTTCTCAAAATCACGCTCAGCATTTTCAGGCGTGAGGGCACTGCGGGGAATAAGGTTGAACAGTCCCTCTACAGGAAGCCAATCGAGCGAATCCCTCAAATCATCTGCAGCAAGGTGTGAGCCCTCTACAAAATAACGCAGGGCGAGAGCATCCACCCGATAATCTTCGTACAGTCGCCCGAGAGCGGAGCGCACGGTGTAGGCCTCTCTCGCGCTCAGCTCGCCCTCAGCAAGTAGCTGCTGATAGATGGCAAAGACCAGAGGCGTGCCCTGCTCCTTCGCCATCTGAGCGCTGGCCTCATAATTCTCTGCGGTGATTCGGTGACGTTCATCCCGAGCGCGCACCATCTGCGCCACCAGAACCTTTTTGATGGCAGTCGCCTGGGATTGACGCAGCTCAGCCGGCAGAGCCTCCACTTCTTCCGTTGCGCAGATAAGCGGCAGCCCATACTCCACCAGCGAGGCGTAGGGTTCATGACCCGCTATGGCCTCGAGCAATGCCGGGGGCATGGAAAGCTGCGGCTCAGCACCGTGCAGAGAACACAGGCTGAGCACAGCAGATATCAGGGTTGCCGGGAGCAAACGGTTCATTTTCAGAACTCCCCGAGGTAGAACTTCTTCTTGCCACGGCGGATAACCAGTACCTCACCACCGATGGCCAGCTCGGGCGTTACCTCGAAGGCGGGGTCTTTCACCACCTCACCGTTGAGGGAAATAGCACCGTTGCCGATAAACTCGCGGGCTTCGCGCTTGGAGGCGCAGACCTTGCTGTTCACCAGCACATCCACCAGAGCGCCGGAGCTGAGTTTCACGTGGGGCACGTTGCTCATACCGGCCTTCACATCGGCCAGACTCAGGCTCTTAAAGTCGCCGGCAAAGAGCTTGCGGGAAATATCCACAGCCTTCTCGAACTCCTCGGCGCCGTGCAGGTCGGTGATGATTTCGCGGGCCAGAGCCTGCTGGGCCAAGCGCTGCTCGGGGTGAGCCATGTGCTCGGCCTCAATCTCCATAATCTGCTCGGGAGTGAGGAAGGTCAGGCGCTTGAGGTAAGTGATGACCTGAGAATCCTCGGCATTGATAAGGAACTGGTAGAGCTGGTAGGCGGAAGTCTTGTTCTTGTCGAGCCACAGGGCGTTACCCTCGCTCTTACCGAACTTGTTGCCCTGAGAGTCCGTCACCAGCGGCATGGTGAGGGCGTACACCTCATCACCCGTTGTCTTGCGGATAAGCTCGATACCCGTGGTAATGTTGCCCCACTGGTCGCTGCCGGCCACCTGCAGGTCCACACCGCGATTCTCGTGCAGGTACTTAAAGTCGATAGCCTGAATCAGCATGTAAGAGAACTCGGCATAGGAAATACCGCTCTCCATCTGGCGGCGCACATGGTCCTTGGTGAGCATGTAACCCACGTTGATGTACTTACCGTAGTCACGGAAGAAGTCGATAACATTGAGCTGGTTAATCCAGTCGTAGTTGTTCACCACTTCGAAACCGAAAATCTTTTCCACCTGAGCCTTCAGAGCCTCATAGTTGCGGAATACCTCTTCCTTCTGCTTGAGCTCACGCTCCACGGTACCGCGGGGGTCGCCGATAAGACCGGTTGCCAGCCCCACAAGCAGGATGGGGGTATGACCGGCTTGGCGCAGGCGCTTGGTAATGAGGAAGCTGGAATAATGGCCCAGATGCAGGCTGTCCGCCGTCGGATCTGTGCCGATGTAGAAGGTCAGCCCGCCTTTGTTGAGCTTTTCAATCAGATCGGGGCTGGAAATCTGGTTCACAAGCCCGCGCCATTCGAGTTCTTCGTAAAAAGTCATAAGCGGTTTGAGGTTTTTAAGTCGCGGCATATTAGCACATAAGCCCCGCAAAGTCAATCTGAATGACAGGGAAAACGCTCCATCAGCGCTTGCGGAAAAGCAAGCGGACGATTATGGCAATCACTCCGGTCAGCGCAGCATAAGCAACCGTGGCAGCACCACCCCAGAATACCATGGCCAAACCGGCCTGCGCATCCGTCGGCAATACCCGATTAATCTCGATACACAGTGGCAGAAAGGCAAAAAGCCCCAGCCCCAACAGTGTCAGCAGCGTACCGCCACCCCACGTGCGGAACTCCGGGCAACAACAGCACAGCACGATGAGGGCAGCATTCACCCCACCGGTAAAAAGCAGGGCAAACATTTCGCCGATAATAGGCATAATCCCACTATCCGACAAGCACCCCCAATACACAAGATTCGTTAAAACATAGAGAATCGCCACTATCGTGGCCGGGTGCTTCATGATTTTCTCGGGTGTCCATGTGTGATTCATAGGGAGCATGAAAAATGGGGTTCGGCAGAACTCTCCCGAACCCCATGGTGTCAAAATATTGATTAGGCAAGGGTACGAACCTTGCGCTCCCAGCTCCAATCCCAACGGGTCAGAGAGGAGAAACAGGCGGCAAGCAGGTCCACACTGGCCTGAATGTCAGTCTTGTGAGCCATTTCAATGCTCTGGTGCACGTTGCGCACAGGAATGGAAACGGCACCGGCAATGGAACCACCGGCACAGAACTTCTGCATGGCACCGGCATCTGTACCACCGGCGGCCAGCAGCTCAAGTTGGTAGGGGATTTCCTTCTCCACACAGAGAGCCTGCATGAACTTCACCATGCGGTTGTCGGTGATGAGGGTACCGTCGTACACCTTAATGGCTGTGCCCTTGCCCAGAACGGTGCACTTGTCGTGACTGCCTGAACCGGGAGTATCGAACGCGATGGTGACGTCGAGAGCGAAGGAGAAATCAGGCTGAATGGCGATGGTTGCCACCTGAGCACCACGCAGGCCCACCTCCTCCTGCACGGAGAATACGGCGTAGAGGTCGTAGCAGGGCTTCTCACCGGCCTCGATGATGGAGCGAATGGCCTCGATGAGCAGGAAACAACCGCCACGGTTATCGATACTCTTAACATTCAGGCAATCACCCATTTCAACCAAGTCACCCACGCGGGTAATGGAATCCCCCAGAGAGACATACTTCTCGACCTCCTCCTTGGGCAGACCTACGTCAACCACATAATCGGTGACGGCGGGCATCTTGGTACGCTCCTCGGGGCTCATCACATGAATGGGCTTCACGCCCATGCAGCCCGGCAGGTCCTTGGTACCATGCACAATCACACGCTGAGCCGTCAGGGTCTTGGGGTCAAAACCACCCAGAGGCAGAATGCGGATAAAGCCGTTGTCATCGATATGGCGCACAATGAAGCCGATTTCGTCCATGTGAGCGGCACACATAATCTTCTTATCGCTGCTCTTACCCTTGATAAGGGCAGTCACGTTGCCGATATTGTCAACGGTGATGGAGTCCGCCAGCGGCGTCATCTCCTTAATGATGAGGTCACGTATACCGTACTCGAAACCGGATGCACCGGTCGCCTCGCAAAGGTCTTTAAACAGTTTGATGTTCATCGCGCCCCAAGGGTAGCGCAATCAATCGGTATTTTCAAGCAAAATCACATATTCATGCCCCGGAAAAGCAGAAAGCGGCTGCCGGAGCAACCGCTTTCCCTTTTCGCAAATCTGAATAAGCTCTATTAAATGTAGGTACGAATGACAGCCCTTTCGCGCAGGCGTTCCACCCAGGCTCGGTAGCGTTTCTCGTTGTTCTTACGGCGCACGGACTCATCCACACGCTCTTTCACACCGGGAGCATTCAGAGAGGGGGCCGGAGCCTGACGCTTGCCGGTCACGCGAACGATGGTAAAGCCCATGCGATCCACCAGCGGGCCCATCAGCTTACCCTTGGGCAGAGCAAAAACGATGTTGGCGAACTCCACCGCCAAATCCTTGCGCTTAATGTAGGGCCACTTGCCGCCATCCTCGGCGTGCATGTCCTTTGAGTACTCACGAGCGGCATCCTCAAACGAGATTTCACCACTCTGGATTGCCTTGAACACCTGCTCGGCGAGAGCAAACTGCATCTCGGGAGTGACGTTGGGGTCATCCGGATTCATGGCGGGGATGAAAATCTTATCGTAGCAGATGGAGTCCTGTGTCATGTCGCGGTAATCGGCCTTTGTAGCCTGATACTCAGCCCGAATTTCATCGGGAGTGGGGGGAATACCGCGCTCGTAGCGGGAGGAGCGCATAGCCATCACCGTCAGCTCACGGCGCACGGAATTGCGGTACTCGCCAAAGCTCATACCGCTCTTACGCAGGTTATCGAGCAGAGCATCGCGACTGCCGTTGAACTGCACCAGCGTGCGACGGCTGATTTCCTCATTGACAGCCCCCTCAGGTATCATCAGGCCACCGGTCTCGAACTCACAGAGAACCAACTCGCGTTCGATAAGTTCGTTGAGAACATCCTTTTTAGCCTTCACCAGCTCTGCATTGAAACGAGGTCCCTGGCGGGGATAAAGCATGGTCAGCTCGCGAACATACGGAGCCAGGCGCGAGCGAACCTCGCTCGATGTGATGGGGCGGCCGTTCACGGTGGCAGCCACGCGGTTCACGATACGCGGAGTTTTAGGTTGAGCGGATTGACGCCCCTGAGCCCCTGCCTCGCTCGGGCAGAGACAGAAAAAAGCCAATAAGAGAGCAACGGAACGGCTGATGTACTTCATAATATAACACCATTCTACACCATTCGCGTCATATTGCAACCCCCATTTTTGTCAACACTGCACTTTATTCTCGCCTTTTCGTCGATGGTGTGTTAAAAATGGAGCGTTCACTAAAAATTATTTTCCCGCCTATGGCCATTAAACTGTTTATACCGGGTCCGACCATCGTGTCGGAGGATATTCTTGCCGAAATGAGCCTGCCGATGATTGGTCATCGCTCCAAGAAGGCCTCTGAAATCCAGAAGCGCATTTCTGACAACATGCAGAAAGTGCTCTACACCGACAACCGCATTCTGCTCTCCACCTCCTCCGGTTCCGGTCTGATGGAGGGTGCCATCCGCTCCTGCACCGCCAAGCGTGCCGCTGTGTTCTCTGTGGGAGCCTTCGGCGACAAGTGGTACAAAATGGCCGTGGCTAATGGTGTGCCCGCCGACAAGTTCTCCAGCGAAATGGGTGAGCCCACCACCCCCGAAATGGTGGACGCCGCTCTCGCCACCGGCAAATACGATGTCATTACCGTGACTCACAACGAGACATCCTCCGGTATTCAGAACCCGGTGGAGGAGATTGCCGAGGTCATGAAGAAATACCCGGATGTCGTATGGTTGGTGGATGCCGTATCCTCTGCCGCCGGTTCCAAAATCGAAACCGACAAGCTGGGCATCGACGTTCTCATTACCTCCACGCAGAAGGCCCTTGCCCTGCCCCCCGGTCTGGCCATCTGTGCCATGAGCAAGAAGGCCTACGAGCGTACTGCTGAGGTACCGACCCGCGGTCTGTACTTCGACCTGCGCACCCTCTGGGACTTCATTGACAAGAAGAATTACCAGTACACCTCCACCCCCTGCCTGTCCCTCATGTACGCTCTCGACAAGCAGCTGCAGAAGATTGTGGAGGTTGAGGGTATCGAGAACCGCTTTGCCCGCCACGAGCAGTGCGCCGAGTTCACCCGCGCCTGGGCAGACGAGTACTTCCGCGTATACCCCAACCGCAAGTATCTTTCCAAGACCCTCACCGTTATCGACGCCCATCCCAAGGGCTGCTCCGAGCTCATCTCCATCCCCGAGCTCAACAAGGCTCTGGCCGAGCGCAACATGCAGCTGGGCAACGGCTACGGTGGCCTGAAAGACAAGACTTTCCGCATCGCCCACATGGGTGAGCTCTGCCTGGACGACATGAAGGAGATTACCTCCGCCGTTGTCGAGGTTCTCAAGCTCTGATTTCCCCATCGGGTGGACTTACACCGAAAAAACAAACACCATACTCTCTCAATCGAAAGGCCGCCGTCGGGATGACGGCGGCCTGACTGTTTTCCGCGATATCAATCACGGTGACAGCACATACCGGCAAGCCACCTCAGCAGAGCAAGTACCGTAGCAACAGCAAGTGAGCCCACTGCAAGGGCAATTACCCAAAAGACACCGGCAGCCACTATTACCTCTGCATCAGCCCCCGCCTGACGGGGTGTGTTAAATGGCACCTCAACAAACCAAATCAGAACAGCACCCCAGCCCGCTAACAATGCTAAGCGAATCCAGGAGAGAGGGGAACGCCACTTCACTGTACCGTCAGCCATCACCGAGGGTGCTGCCAGTACAACCGGAACCAGGCTCAATCCTGCCCCCCACAATAAAAATCCCAACAAGCGAAGACCGATTCCTACCCGCTCATACGAACCGCAGCACAACCACCCCACCAAATTGAGCAACAACCACAACCCAATGATACTAAAAACTACGACTCTTGCGTAGCAAGAAAAATTCTTCATAGGCGGGAGTATATCGAAAATATACCAACCAGTCCAGCCGAAATTGAGAGCTCGATGCATTAGAACAATGAATCACCGCTTCGTCGCGAGGTGGCGTTTGCGTGACATCGCAGCGAAGTGATTTCTTTATTGCATAAAACGCCCGCTCGTTGCATGATGTCGGCAATCGGCTATAACCGCCGATTATTATAAAAAATGAGTACAAATAAAAACACAAAAAATACCGGTGCCCATGAAACGATTCTGTTTTTTGAGTAGAACGAGACAACTGTGCCCAGTAGGTGCCAAATAAGGGAAAAATTGCACTAAAAACAACAGATTTTGGTCGCAAAAAGGCGAAAAAGTCGAATGGTGGAAACTTTTCCCCAAAAAAACGTTGCTCAGATTTCAAAAAAAAATGCTATTCTGCCCACGGATAAACAAAATCAACCACTAATTAGAAGCTCCCTTATGTATCAGTATCATATTCCGTGTAACCATATTGCACCATAATGTGATTTATATTACTTTTAAAATAACAATATTTAAAATATTTATCTTCTCTATATTCTTCTGTTTTAATAACCGGAGAATAGGTGCGAGCAATCACTTTGCCATTAC
>JAFURE010000035.1 GCA_017471985.1 Akkermansia sp.
ATGCCTGCCGAATTAACGGACGCTCACCGCAAGCTGGATGCTGCGGTAGAAAAAGCCTATGGTCGCAAGTTCGCGGATGATGCTGATCGTGTGGCGTTCCTGTTTGAGAAGTACAGTGAACTGACGGCAAAGAAAGGATAAGGCGGAGGAGCTCTCCGTTTATGTACATTTATGCGTTCTATAGCGCATAAATGTGCATAAATCCGCTAACGTTCTCCAGCCTATCATTCATTCCGTGCGATTATGGCGTCAAAAAAACACCCCGGGCCATTTCTGGCTCCGGGGTGTTGAATGAATAATGCTAGGCTGTGGGTGTGGCATTACATCATGCCGCCCATGCCACCCATGCCGCCCATGGCGTCGGCACCGCCGTGGGAGCCGCAGGAGCAGCCCTTCTTCTCGGGCAGGTCGGCGATAAGGCACTCGGTGGTGAGCATGAGGCCTGCGATGGAGGCGGCGTTCTGCAGGGCAGAGCGGGTCACCTTGGTGGGGTCAACCACACCGGAGGTGAGCAGGTCCTCGTAGGCGTCGGTCACGACGTTGTAGCCCATGGTGGGGGACTCCAGGCACTTGACCTTTTCGACGATGAGGGCAGCCTCGCGGCCGGCGTTCTCGACGAGCTGGCGCAGGGGTGCTTCGACAGCGCGATAGACGATGGTGGCACCGGTCTTCTCATCGCCGGTGAGCTCGAGGGCGCAAACGGCCTTCTGAGCGCGGATGAGGGCTACACCACCGCCGGGAACGATACCTTCCTCGACAGCGGCGCGGGTGGCGTGCAGGGCGTCGTCCACGCGGTCCTTCTTCTCCTTCATCTCGGTCTCGGTGGCAGCACCGACCTTAATGACGGCCACACCGCCGGCGAGCTTGGCAAGGCGCTCCTGGAGCTTCTCGCGGTCGTAGTCGGAGGTGGTGTCCTCAATCTGCTTGCGGATCTGGGATACGCGGGCAGAGATGTCGGAGGACTTGCCGGCGCCCTCGATGATGACGGTGGTGTCCTTGGTGACAACAACGCGCTTGGCAAGGCCGAGCTGGTCGAGGTCAACGTTCTCGAGCTTGAGGCCGAGGTCCTCGGAGATGCACTGACCGCCGGTGAGCACGGCGATATCCTGGAGCATGGCCTTGCGGCGGTCGCCGAAGCCGGGAGCCTTCACAGCGGCTACGTTGAGGGTACCGCGCAGGCGGTTCACGACGAGAGCGGCAAGAGCCTCGCCCTCGATGTCCTCGGCGATGATGAGGAAGGGCTTACCGGTCTTGGCTACTTTCTCGAGCACGGGGAGGAAGTCCTTGAGGTTGGAAATCTTCTTCTCGAAGATGAGGATGTAGGGGCTCTCGAGCACGGCCTCCATAGTGTCGGCGTTGGTCACGAAGTAGGGGGAGAGGTAACCCTTGTCGAACTGCATACCCTCCACGACGTCGAGGGAAGTGTCGATACCCTTGGCCTCCTCAACGGTGATGGTGCCGTCCTTGCCCACCTTGTCCATAGCCTCGGCGATGATGTCACCGATTTCGGAGTCCCAGTTGGCGGAAACGGTGGCCACCTGAGCGATTTCCTTGCCGGAGTCAACGGGCTTGGAGATGTTCTTGAGCTCTGCGACGATGGCGGCGGCGGCCTTGTTGATACCGCGCTGCAGAGAGATGGGGTTGGCACCGGCGGTCACGTTGCGCAGACCTTCGCGGTAGATGCTCTCAGCGAGCACGGTGGCGGTGGTGGTGCCGTCGCCGGCGATGTCGTTGGTCTTGCTGGAGACCTCGCGAACAAGCTGGGCGCCCATGTTCTCATAGGGGTCCTCGAGCTCGATTTCCTTGGCTACGGTCACGCCGTCCTTGGTGATGTTGGGGGAACCGAACTTCTTGTCGATAACCACGTTGCGACCGGCCGGGCCGAGGGTGCTCTTAACGGCCTTGGAGATTTTGGTCACGCCGGCCAGCAGGCTCTGACGTGCGGACTCGTCGAATGCAAGTTGTTTTGCCATAGTAAGAATATAAAAGATTGAAGGTTAATATCGTAATCAGTCGATGATGGCGAGAATGTCGCTCTCGTTGAGGATGGTGTAGGTGGTGCCGTTGACGGTGACTTCGGTGCCGCCGTACTTGGTGATGAGCACCTTGTCATTAACGGCTACGTTGAAGGGAATCTCCTTGCCGTCCTTGTCGCGGCCGCCGGTGCCGAGGGCACGCACGATGGCCTCCTGGGGTTTCTCCTTGGCGCTGTCGGGCAGGAACAGACCGCCTGCAGTTTTGCTCTCAGCCTCCACTCGCTCTACGAGTACGCGTTGTCCGATGGGTTTGATCATGGTATTATGTGGTGTATTTATTGGTTAAAATGTATTGGTGCCACCTGCGCCACAGGCGAACCCGGGCGCAGGTTTGCGGTTAGAATCAGTCATTGTCGACGACTTCGGCGTCTACTACCTTGCCCTTGCTCTGGCGGGGGCCGTCCTGCTGGGGCGCTGCACCGGCATTGCAACCGGCACCGTTGCAACCGCCCTGCTGAGCGGCGGCCTGCTGGGCAGCCTGCTGCAGGTTGGCAAGCATGGTCTCGAGCTCCTGAGTGAGGGACTTGCACTTGTCTACGTCCTTGGCTTCGGCAGCCTTCTTGAGGGCGTCCACCTTGTCCTGAATGGGCTTGGTCACCTCGGCGGGAACCTGCTCGCCCATTTCCTTGAGCTGGCGCTCTACGCTGTGGGCAAGGGAGTCGGCCTTGTTGATGGCCTCGATTTCCTCGGCCTTCTTGCGGTCCTCCTCGGCGTGCATCTCGGCGTCGCGCTTGGCTCGCTCGATTTCCTCCTTGGACAGACCGGAGGAACCCTGAATGGAGATGTTCTGCTCCTTGCCGGTGTCCTTGTCCTTGGCAGTTACCTTGAGGATGCCGTTGGCGTCGATGTCGAAGGTTACCTCAATCTGGGGTACACCGCGGGGGGCGGGCTTAATACCGTCGAGCTTGAAGTTGCCCAGCAGCTTGTTGTCGTTGAACATCTTACGCTCACCCTGACAGATGCGGATGTCAACAGCAGGCTGGTTGTCAGCGGCAGTGGAGAACACCTGGCTCTTGCGCACGGGGATGGTGGTGTTGCGGTCAATCATCGGCGTAGCGATGCTGCCCATGGTCTCGATGGAGAGGGTGAGGGGAGTTACGTCGAGCAGAAGCACGTCGGTCACGGAGCCGGAGAGCACACCGCCCTGAATGGCAGCACCCACGGCAACCACCTCGTCGGGGTTCACACCCTTGTGGGGCTCCTTGCCGGCCAGGCGCTTGGCCATTTCCTGCACGGCGGGCATGCGGGTCATACCACCCACGAGCACGAGCTCGTTGATGTCGCTGGTGCTCAGACCGGCTGCGGAGATGCAGTTGCGCACGGGGTTGGCGGTGCGGTCGAGCAGGCTCTCGGTCAGCTGCTCCAGCTTGCTGCGGGTGAGGTTGAGCATGATGTGCTTGGGCCCGGTGGCATCCATGGTGATGAAGGGCAGGGAGATGTCGTAGCTCTGGGTGGAGGAGAGGGCAATCTTGGCCTTCTCGGCTTCCTCCTTAATACGCTGCAGGGCATCGGTCTGCTTGGAGATATCCATACCCTCGGCGGCCTTGAACTCGGCGAGAATCCAGTTGATGATGGCGTTGTCCCAGTCGTCACCGCCCAGGTGAGTGTCGCCGTCGCTGGCTTTCACCTCGAACACGCCGTCACCGATTTCGAGTACGGAGATATCGAAGGTACCGCCACCGAGGTCGTACACAGCAATCTGCTCGTTGCTACCCTTGTCCAGACCGTAGGCCAGAGCGGCTGCGGTCGGCTCGTTGATGATACGGCGCACCTTCAGGCCGGCAATCTCACCGGCGGCCTTGGTGGCGTTGCGCTGAGCGTCGTTGAAGTATGCGGGAACGGTGATAACGGCCTCGGTGATGGTTTCGCCGAGCTTGCTCTCGGCATCGGCCTTGAGCTTGCTGAGAATCATGGCGCTGATTTCCTGCGGGGAGTACACCTTGGTCTCGCCGCCTACCTCGACCTGAATGTGGGCGTCGCCGTTAGCTGCCTCGACGATGGTGTAGGGCACCTTCTTGTCGTCGGCTGTGAGCTCGGCGTACTTGCGGCCAATCAGACGCTTGGCGGAGAAGATGGTGTTGCGGGGATTGGTGACAGCCTGGCGCTTTGCAGCCTGACCAACGATGCGCTCACCGCTCTTGGTGAAGGCAACGATGGAGGGGGTGGTGCGAGCGCCCTCGCTGTTTTCGAGCACGGTGGCCTGATTGCCATCCATGACAGCCATGCAGGAGTTGGTGGTACCGAGGTCAATTCCGAGAATCTTACCCATTGTTCTGTGTCTTTCTATGTTTGTTGTGTTTGTTAAGTGTGTGGTGGGCTCAGGGGCTGAGCCCTCTGCTTGCCCTTATTGTTGCAAATGCCGTGCCAATGTTGGTATGTGTATGTCAAAAGTATAAAAGTGACGAAATATCAATGAATAAGAAGCTTTATGAGAAAAATGGGTTGAAATGCATGTGCGACGAAATGCCGCATGGTGTCAGAATGTCACAAGGCGATGCGACAAAATTACGCAGCAATGAGACCAAAAAGAACCACCCGCGCTCGATGTGCGTGCGCGGGTGGTACTAATACTAACTAATGAGAATGGGAACGTTATCAGTTGTTCACGCGACCCAGGTAGGTGCCGTCTTCCGTCTTCACGGAGATGCGTTGACCGGCGGAGATGAACAGGGGAACCTGCACAACAAGGCCGGTGGTCATGGTGGCGCTCTTGTAGACGTTGTTGGCAGAGTTGCCCTTCACGCCCTCGGGGGCCTCGGCCACCTCCATGGTGATGGCGGCGGGCAGCTCGATGGAGCACACGATTTCGTCGGTGAAGAGGAGCATGTAGTTCTCGCCCTCGATGAGGTAGTCCTTCACGGGCTCTACGATGTCCTCAGACACGCAGATGTCCTCGAAAGTCTCGTTGTTAAGGAAGTGGTAGCCCATGCCGTCCACATAGGAGAACTCCATCTCCTCGCGGCTGAGCATCACGCCCTCAAGAAAATCGTTGGAGGTCAGGCGAAGGTTGTAGTCCTTCTTGGTGGCGATGCTGCGGATGGTCATCTGCACATAAGATGCCATGCGGGGCGGGGTCTTGAGCTGGCTTTCGCGCACAACACAGATGTCGCCGTTGTAATTCACGGCGTGACCCTTGCGGAGTTGAATAACGGGAACTTTTGCCATAACGCGCGCAAGATTAGCAGAGGAGAGCCATTCAGTCAAGCTTTTTCTCTCAAATCTGCACGAAAAAAGCCGCACCCGTCAGGCGCGGCTTTTGTTATAAAAGTGAGCGGGTCAGATGAGGTCGGGCGCAAAGTAGAACTTGAGCAGCTCAATCTGGTCTTCCTTCGTCACCAGATAACCATCCTTCGGGTCGAGCCATTGGAAGGAGTGAATGGAGCTGCGGCGGGAGCCCATGGGCTGCGACGGGTCAAAGGCCGGCAGGCGGTCAAGCAGTTTGGGCGCTATGACTTCTGCTACCTCGGTTGTGGTGAGCGGTGGCATGGCCGGTATGATGGAGGGAATGCCCAGCGGGATGCAGCGCTCAACGTCGCCAAGAATGCGCTGCACGAAGTAAATCTGGTGCATTTCCAGCGGAGCCAGCGGTAGGCTGCCTTTGGCCGGCGGGTTAAGCAGGGTATCAAGCAAGGTGCTAAAGCCACGGTGCCCCATGGAAGCAATCTCAGGCAGGTGCACATTGAGCACTCGCCCGTACTGGCGGTTTAGCTCGCGGTACAGGTTGATGCGGTTCTGCACGTAGGGATCGTCGCTGTGCTCGAGCGTGGGGGTGTTCTCATCGGCATCTTCTGCCAGCATGTCGCAGGTGGTTACGAAAACAGTGAACTCGGGCTTGATGTCGGCAAGATGTGCCAGCATGTAATTGGTGGCGCGCGTGTCGGCCTCCACATCCTTGCGCACGTTTTCCTCACCGTTGGCCACGGCGTTGTCCAGATAGACCATCATGCGGAAAGTCTTGCCGAATGTCAGCTGAAAGTTGTCCTTGTTAATGAGGTAATCAAAGAAACGTCGCTTGGTCCAGTACTGACCAAGTGCGGTGCTTGCGCCGAGGAAAGCCGTATCGTGTGCCATGGGAAAAATCGTCTGATGGTTACTCTCTGTGCGGAATTATAGCATATAGAGACGGGCTTTGGCAAGTTTGAAGATGGGGGCTCTGTCATAAACTGTCGAGTCTGAGTGATTTCTGCTTGCTCTGAGCGCCAGCTTGTGATAGGAATTAGTATAAGTGAAAGCCGGTATTGCACAGTGGATTGGCTGTCGCGAAAAGCAGGAGGATTCTTATAGGGTGAAATATTTCCCCGATGGCCTGCTGGTCGTAGTGGCTGATGGCATGGGCGGGCACCATTGCGGTGAGCTCGCTTCGGCGGAGGCTGTGTGTGCATTTGAGGATTTTTTTGCCGAGTCTGCGAGCTTAGGTTTGTCGGTGTCGGAGCGCTTGCAGTCTGCGCTGATTGCTGCCAATGAATCTGTTGGCCGTGCTTTTGCTGATTGTTGCCGCTGTGGCGGAACTACTCTGGTTGCTGCTTTTATCGGACAGGGGGTAATTCGCTGGGTGAGTGTGGGGGATTCTCCCTTACTGCTCTGGCGAGGCGGGCGTTTGCTGCGCCTGAACGCCGACCACTCGCTGCGCGCTGTGTTGATGGAGTATGTTTCTGCCGGCACTATGAGCCACAGTGATGCCATGCGGAGCGGGCACCAGTTACGCTCGGCGCTTACCGGTGGCGAAATAGCCATGGTGGATGCCCCGACCACGCCGCAGCCGCTGTTGCCGGGCGACCGCATCATTGTGGCCAGTGATGGAGTGGATGAGTTGCTGCTGTCGCCTGTGCTGACGGATGAAGTGCGGGCGTTGCTATCCGGTCGCGATGGAAATTTGTCTGTTCGGGTGGTGGAGGCTTGTCAGGCTCTGAATGACCCCGGCGCGGATAATGTGACGGTGGTGAGTGTGGATTGGCCGTAGGGCGAACTCCAGCATATATTGAATGACTGAGTGGATGGTGGGAGTCAAACCCGCTGCTATGAACTGTTCATGTCTATTACATGGTTATGCGGAGGGGCGTTATATTCTGCCGCCGCTACCCTATCCGAACTCTGCCATAGAGCCCTTGCTCACTGCAGAGACTCTCTACCTGCACCACGATAAACACCATGCTGCCTATGTGGCCGGTGCCAATGCCGCGCTGGATTCGCTCCGACTTATCAATGAGGGTGAGCTGAGTCCCCAGCATGCTCCGGCGGTTTGTCAGAGCCTGGCTTTCAATCTCGGCGGGCATATTCTGCATACGCTGTATTGGGAGAATATCTGCCCGCCGGACAGGCGGCGCGAACCTTCCGGTGGTCTGGCTTTGGCTGTGATGCGTGATTTCGGCAGTTACGCTGCCTTTGAACAATTGTTCCTTGCTGTTTCTCTGGCTGTTCAGGGGAGCGGTTGGGGGGTGCTGGGGGTGGATCCCATGAGCCGCAGGCTGATGGTGACAGGTATTTGCCGACATCAGGATGTGCTCGTACCCGGCTTTTGTCCGCTGCTGGTCTGCGATGTTTGGGAGCATGCCTACTATTTAACCTGGAGCAATGATCGCAAGGGATATCTGCACTCGTTCATGCAGCATATCAACTGGGATATTGTGGAGCAACGTTATGAGAAAGCCTGCCGCTATGAGTGATTCCCAATGTGCTAATCGATGGATGGGGAGTCCCTGGTTGGCGGCTCTGCTGGCGGTGCTGGAGCTGGTGCTTGGGTTTGCCATGCTCAGTTTTCCCTATCTTCTGGGTGCCTCTACTGTGTGGGTGGCGGGCTTTGTGTTTGTTATCATGGGGCTTTTGCACCTTGTCCATGTTTTTACTCGAGCCGGAGAGCGGCTTTGGAGTCTGATTTCTGCCGTTGTATTTCTGGTGCTCGGGGCCATATTGCTGCTCATGCCTGTGGCGTCGATGGTGGCAATGACGCTGGTAATCGGTGTGGCACTGCTGAGTGGCGGTGTACTGAGGCTGATTATGGCCTTCAGCCTTATGCGTAAGTCCGGTAGCGCCTGGCGGTTCTTCAATGCTGTGATTTCGCTGGTGCTGGGTGGTATGGTACTGTGGACCTGGCCCGAGTCATCGTTCTGGTTGATTGGTACGGTGATTGCGGTGGAGATGATTTTCTCCGGCTGGGCTCTGCTTTTCCTGGCGCTCACGCCGGCTCGCGGCATTGACAGATGTTGATTCTGACTGTATAAAAAAGTTGCTCCGCCTTCCTGTTGTTGCAGTGGGCGGAGCAGCCATGTGTGGGTCACCGGGGGTTAGTCATTCAGACGATGCGTCACTGGTATGACCAGCTGTTCGGAGCGCGGGTCGGTGTGCAGCACCATGGGCAGTTGTGTGCGCTTGAGCGCCGAGGCGATAATCTTGCGTTGAATCAGTCGAACTTCGTTTTCCGGGTAGGGGCAGACGTGGTCGTTGAGTAGAGTATTTGCGCTGATGTTGAGGTCTGCGAGTTCGTGGATGATGAGGTCGTTTTTATCCGAATCTGCCGAGGGCTCCTGTATGGTGCCGAACAGGTCGGTGTACTTCCCGGCCAGATAACGGCGCAGCATGAATATATCTACCTCGTAGAGGTTGCCCAGCGGTGCAAAATGGCCGCAGGAGTCGCCGTACTGGTCAAAATTGCCGAGCATGATGTTGCTGCGGGTGAGCGGGCAGAGGTACATCAGGCCTCGGGACTCGGCATAGGAGAACTGTACGGCGGCATTCAGTCGGCTCTTTAGGGATTTGCTGTTGTCAGGTACCAGTGTGTCGGCCATATCGAGCAGGGGGGCGGTCGGCAGTTTGGTGCAGCTTATCTTAAGCGCTGCGGGAATGTGGGAGTCTTCGTCGCTTGTGATACCAACGACATTGCTGCAGCCCAGTGCCTCTACGCACAGTGCGGCCAGCAGGTCGGCATTCGGGTGGGTAAGGTCCAGACATACGCCGCTGTAGCCATTGTTGCGAACGGTGTCGCGTATACCGCGCTCGAGGGCCATGCAGAGGGTTTCTTCCTCAAGGGGAAGTCCGATGGCCTTCTTTCTGCTCTTCAAATCGATGACTTTGTTGCATGTTTCGAAGAAGGGGAGACGGCAAATGGTGTTCCCGGCGGGGTTGAATACAGCAGATCCGCCCGCGTAGATGTTGCCGTCAGAGGTGCCGATGTGGTTTACCCAGACAACCGGCATACCCATTTCCTTGGCTTCCCATTGGTAGTTATCCTCCTGCTTACGCGGGGCTCCGGCATACCACGGTTCGGTGTTGAGGTGTACAATCAGGTCTGAGCCCTCAGCTTCGATAATGTCCAATTCGTCTCCCAAATCCACGAAGACGCGGTAGGCGCCGATGTCAATGGGTTCTTCCAGCTCGGTAATGTCGCCGTTTTCGAGCAGGTACGGGGTCAGTACACCCGGCAGTATGGGTTCCTCGAGACCGTTTCCCGGGAAGTAGCCATGACCGTCATCGAGCACCGGCATAGGGACATAAGAGGCCGTTATAAGCGGGGTGTCGCCCAATTCTCGAGCCAGACTTTCGAGCGCGGCTTCTGCCTGTCGCGCAAAGGAAAGTCGCTCGGACAGATTACCCAGATCGGCACCGCAGAGTGCGCATGCGGGAGCGATAATCAGGTTGGCTCCGTGATCCAGACATTCACGATACCCCTGTACTATCTGGCGCAGGTTGTTGGAGAGGTCGGCGGTCAGAGGGGCGTTCTGAATAATTCCTATTTTGAGTTTCTCTTGCATCGTTGTTGTGTGTTGTTGGGGGCATGCTGCCTTATTTTTGAGTAAAAAGCAAGCAAAAAATATGTATTACGTTATATTTTTATTTAAGAGCGGTCTCACTCCCTATAAAAACCCCCTCAGGGCCGGGGGCTCTGAGGGGGCTGAAAGGAGTGGATGTCATATCAGAAGAAGCTGACAGGAAGTGCTGTACCGGTTTCTGCAAGAGTGAAGGATATACCGAAACCTGTTTCGCTCTTGCCGCCGTTGTCGCGCAGGAAGAGGGTGGCGCCTAAGTACCAAGCTCCGGCCTTGCGGAAGAGAGAATACTGCTGGATGGTAATCCTCTTGTGTTCGATATCCCAGTTCCACTGGCATGCAAACGAGTATTTCTCGTTGATTCTCAGATTGGTTCGCAAGTTTATCTGTTCTGCGTCACTTTGAACGGAGTGTCCCTTGAGGGAACGATAACCCACTCTGGTCTCGAGAGCTGCCAGCGGTTGCCAAGTCATACCTGTATTGATTTCCCGGTATCCGTCTCCGTTGTCGAATGTGGGGGTCTGGGTATTCAGGTAGAATGACAGCGTGCGTGTCGGAGAGAACCTGACAAGTGAATATAGATTGGAGAACTTGTTGGGAGAGTTCGGGTTTTCCTCATTGTAGTCAAAGAAGCACTTCCACTTCAGGAGGGTGCGGCGCTCACCGTCGACTGTAGTTGTGAATCGGTTCTCCATGCCTATTCTCCATATAGTCCAGGTGCCCCAGCTGTCGATGCCGGTGAATCCCATTAAATCCAGCTCCATCGGGTTGCTGGTAATCGTGCCGAACTCGTTTGCCCACGAATCTACCTGAGGTACTGCATTGTTCGCAGATGAAATACTGCAGTGAGAAAGGGTGGTGTAAGGCTTGAACACATGCGTCAACCCCTTGTAACCCAGTGAGGGAATGTTGAACGAGTCGTAGTGCTTGTGGAATTTGATGTTGGCGTCCACGCCGAGGAAGCCGAGGAAGCGGTTGTCTGCTCCCGGGCCGTCCACTCCGTAGTAGCCGGTATAGCCTGCGCCAGCCTTGGGGGTGATGTTCAGGAATCTCATCACATCAAAGGTGGTTGAGAACTCGTGTGAGCTGTGAGCTCTGAAGTATGAATGCGTGTCGAGCAAGCGCTCGTAATAGGCACGGGCGTCCGGGTCATACAAGTTGTCGAGTTCCGCTCTGTAGGCTGCCCGTTCCTGAGCCGAGACTTCCTGCCTCATCATGCCGAGGCTGTTGCGGGTTTCGTAGCTGATGCCTGTTTTACCGATAGCGGTTCTGGCTCTGTAATACGAAAGTTCGGCGCGCTCGTCTGTTGTGTAGTAATCGTTGGGCGCAAAGCGGGTCATCAACATGGTCTGACTGAGTTTACCTCTTCTGACTACGCGGATAGTGTTATCGGGCTTGTCGTTTACCTTACAGATGTCGTCAAAGTAGTCTCGCAGGACATAGCGATCACTCAGTACGTTGATGTTGGCAACAGTTGTCCAACGAACATAGGGATTCGGGGCGGCTACGGGCAGGTCCCACAGGGTGCTCATGGCAAAGCGATACCTGTCGTGAGAGGTGGGAATTCGCTCGGTGCTGGTGGGATTTATGTTCGGTTTCTGGTCGTATACATAATAGGCCTCGATTCCTTTCATGTCTCGGTACTTCTTGCTCATACCCACATCTTCCAAATCGATACCGCCGGCAATGCCGCGGCGGGTTCTGTAATCGAGGTGAGTTGTCAGAATGTAGTCCGATATCGGCATGTTATTCTCCACTCTCCGGTTGCCCAGCAGAAAACCGTAACTGTTGAGCAGGTAACTGCCCCAAATGGACTTCGCACCCAAATTAGGCATGTAGCCCTCACGCGGGTTGAGTGAGTGAGAAAATGAGAACCAGCCCAGAATAGGAATCGCTACATCGTAGTCGCCACTTGCTATGCTCATGCGGGTTACCCGACCGTAATCACCGGGGTATACCGTCATTTCGCCTGTGCCTACCCAGGTGTCGGGAGTCTGTGAATCGTCTGTCGATACATACGCATCCTGTATGCGCATGTAGCTCTTCCCCTCTTTGTCTCTGGCATACTCCACCTTAGAACCTCGAACCAGAATGCCGGTTACCTTGGAGCGGACTTTGTGCGCCTCCATCGTGGAGTTTTTCCAGTCGTAGGTGCCGCCTTCCGCAAGTGTCAGACTTTCTCCCCGGTAAATGGTCAGCGGTCCGGTAAGAGTAACTTTTTTGTTCTCCAAATCAACGGTGATTTCCCGGGCTACGACTTCCATCCCTTCGTCTGTCAGGAATCGAACCGGAGCATTTTTCCCTTTATAGGTTAGGGTTCGCTTGTTGTTGTCGTACAGAACGTCGCCGCCTTCGTTGTTGATGGTAAGGTTATCAGGGATTTCCGGCTCAAGGTTGAGCCCTGTCTCGCTGATGGCCCTGCCTGTCAGGCTCATAATCGGGTTTTCGGTACTGGGTTGCCCTCCGAATACCTCAGAGGGCAGAGGTGCGACATCCTGTGCATCAAGGCTGTACATGGAGCTGACAGCTATAAGGGTTGTCGCCAGTTGTGTGGCTCGTTTGTATCTGAAGTCTGAAAATCTGCTGCCCATTACGTGCATAATAGTGCACTAATTGTTTGGTTTTGTCAAGCATCTTTCAAAGGATAGAGAGATTGCAAGGGGGAATCCTGCGCTTTTTTCTCTCCCGATACCCCTGCTCGGGCGAAAAATTATGCCGGATGGCGAAAAATGTACAAAATTCGTGTTGCAAGTTTGTTCGTAGTGTGCTATTTTATGGGCACCATGATTACAGGTACTACACACAAGAAGGCTGCCGAGTGGGTGGAGGAAATCCGCCAGCTCTGCAAACCCGATTCCGTCTACTGGTGCGACGGTTCCGAGGAAGAGAATACCCAGCTGTGCGACATGCTGGTGGAAAAAGGCACATACATCCGCCTGAACCCCGAGAAGCGCCCCGGCTGCTTCCTGGCTCGTTCTACTCCTTCTGACGTGGCCCGCGTAGAGGAACGCACTTTCATCTGCTCTGAGAAGCAGGAGGACGCTGGTCCTACCAACAACTGGAAGTCCCCGGCTGAGATGCGCGCCATTCTCAACCCCTACCTCGATGGTTCCATGAAGGGTCGTACCATGTACGTGATTCCTTTCTGCATGGGCCCGCTTGATTCCCCCCTGGCCAAGATTGGTATCGAAATTACCGACTCCGCCTACGTGGTGACCAACATGCGCATTATGACCATCATGGGCGAGAAGGTTCTCAAGCGTCTGGAGGACGAGGTGAACGGTGGCGGCAATCCCAAGCGTGACGGCTACGGCGACTTCGTGCCCTGCCTGCACACTGTAGGTGCTCCCCTTGAGCCCGGTCAGGAGGACGTGACCTGGCCCTGCAACAACGAAGAGAAGTACATCTGCCACTTCCCCGAGACCGGCGAAATCATCTCCTACGGTTCCGGTTACGGTGGTAACGCTCTGCTCGGCAAGAAGTGCCTTGCGCTTCGTATCGCTACCGGCATTGCCCGCAAGAACGGC
>JAFURE010000036.1 GCA_017471985.1 Akkermansia sp.
ATAATAGTTTTTTTGACTGCACCAAAAACAGCTAACGAGAATCCCCACTGCTAAGGGAACAATTTGGCACAACCAAATTGCCTGAAAACTCAAAAACAGACCCTTTTGCACAACAAAGTGATAAAAGGTACACAATACAGCGGGGAATGCCACTATCAACGCAGACAGCAGCAGCATCCAATGAGTATCCAACACCGGCAAGCTCAACCCCAGCCACCACATACAGGCATGCAGTACCACAAGCGCAAATAAGAAAAGCCATTCGTTTTTCATGATACGAGATACCATAAGCTTTTGTAATTTCTAATTGATAGACACTTATTGCAGGGATTTTGTTGAAGAAAAAACAGGAATGATAACAAATAAGAAAAAAATTGCGGGTGCATGTAAGACACATGCACCCGCAAAAAATACTTGGTCAGCTTAAGCTGAGAAGGACTTAGGCGATGGAGTCGCCCAGCTTCTTCATAGCCTCAGCGGCACGGTTGGAGTAACCCCATTCGTTGTCGTACCAGCCGCAAACCTTAACCATGTTGCCGCCAACAACGTAGGTGAAGCCGGCGTCAAAGATGCAGGAGTGGGGGTTGGAAACGATGTCCTGGAGAACGAGAGCCTCCTCGGAGTACTCAAGGATGCCCTTAAGGGGACCCTCGGCAGCCTCCTTCATGGCGGCGTTCACTTCCTCAACGGTCACGTCGCTCTTCAGCACGGCCACGAAGTCGGTCAGAGAACCGGTGGGGGTGGGAACGCGGAAGGAAGCGCCGTTGAGCAGGCCCTTGAGCTGGGGAATCACCTCACCGATAGCCTTAGCAGCACCGGTGGTGGTGGGGATGATGTTGATAGCGGCAGCGCGCATACGACGGGGGTCGCTGTGGGGGAGGTCCAGAATGCGCTGGTCGTTGGTGTAGGAGTGGATGGTGCTCATCATGCCCTTCTCGAAGCCCCACTGGTCATTAAGAACCTTAACCATGGGGGCAAGGCAGTTGGTGGTGCAGGACGCGGTGGACACGATGTTATGCTTGGCAGCATCGTACTCGTCGTCGTTGATGCCGATGCAGAAAGTCAGGTCGGGGTTCTTGGCGGGAGCGGAGATGAGAACCTTCTTGGCGCCGGCCTTGATGTGACCCTCAGCCTTCTCACGAGCGGTGAAAAGACCGGTGGACTCGAGCACTACGTCAACACCCAGCTCAGCCCAGGGGAGCTGATCCGGACCCAGCATACCGCCAACAATCTTGATGGCGTGGCCGTTTACAACGAGGTTGTCACCGTCGATCTCGATGGTGCCGTTGAACTTGCCCTGCGTGGAGTCGTACTTGAGCAGGTGAGCGGTGGTAGCAATGGGGGTAAGGTCGTGGATGGCAACAACCTTCTCAAGCTCGGTCTGGGACATGGCGCGAAGCACGTTGCGACCAATGCGACCGAAACCGTTAATAGCGTATTTAGCCATAATAGTGAGGATGTATTCTTTAAGTTGTTTGTTTCCCGCTAAGCCACCCGGCCCAGCAAGGCATGCCGTTATTCTACCCCCGCTAGCCGTTTGAGTCAATACAAATTTCATTCCTCAGCCCGAAAAATCGCGTCACAGCTCGCTCCCCACCCCCTATAACACACCATTTCACGCCTTTCTGTGACAGCACAGCCGCTCCGCTCTTGACAGACAGCCTCCCCATGTGGCATTATAACACCACACACAACCACGGCTCCGTCGTTCAATGGATAGGACAAAGGTTTCCGGTACCTTCGATGTGGGTTCGATTCCCGCCGGGGCTAGCTCAAAAAAAAACACGCAGTTTCGACAACGAGACTGCGTGTTTTTTATTGAACAGGGGCAATGGCCGGGGCCGTGCATCATTTCTCTTCTTTTTGTCGCAATGCCTTCTTCCGTTGAACCTCCTTTTGGCGAATCTTATCTTTCCTCGCTCGTTCGCGAAGCCGCTTTTCTCGTCCTTTTCTTTTCTTGTATGCAACACTCTCCCTTGTTTTACTGGACACTTTTGCTTTTTTCCCGGACATGACGTCGCTGATAGGAATAACATCATACAGATGATTCACACCTTTACCTAATTCATCTGTATCACCCGAAGTGAGAACATATTCGTGTGTTGTTACAGCCTCGACATACTGCTTCGTTTTTTTGTACACAAGATAAAGTGCGCGAGCCAAGGCTGTTTTATTTTGTGATTGAGTGCGGACATTTACGCCCCGTTCTTCCACAATTTCTTCTAATTGACTCATCATATACTTTAGAGAATCAGACACGTAGTATATCTGCTGAGACCTTGCGGCCAAGGATGGATTTATTTCGTTGGGACAGGCGTTCAGAAAATATACCATTTCGAACGATGTCGAAACTATAGTTGGAGCAGACACTATTCCTCGATTGCGACAATTTGAACCAACTCCTATTTTCATATCAGGGTGAAAGAAACCTTCATAGTTATAAACCGGATGCCCCAATCTGCGATAGAGAGAGACTTGTTGTTCTGTATAAGCGGAAAGATTAAGCATATCTATCTGTTTACCGGAGAGGAGGAATTTAGTGGGAATAAATTTACCCATCAATTGAGCTTTATCCAGTTTGCGGTCACGCCCCAAATCGATGAGTTTCATGCCATAAAAATAATGGAAATTTTCATTTAAAATGGCGAGAACATCATTCAAAAATTGTTCGTCCTGTTCCGTTAACCCGGAATTACCTTTCGTAATCTTTTTCCACTCAGCATCCGTCAATTCAATCCAGGGGCGCCCGGTTTCCGGGTTGATAGCCGGTTCTTTTTTATATTCCCAGGCAGCGTCATCTCCGAATACACGCGAGCGATAGAGAAGGATTTGCCCACCCTGCTCATAAAGCCCGATTCCATCGTCTTCATTCAAATACAATAAACTATAATACGCCATAAAGCGATAATTATCGCGATTTTTCTCAATCAACGCTTTAAACGCCGGGTGCACATCATCATAATTGGAGGCCTCTCGATACCGCCTATACATCGCCTCAGCCGTTATCTTTCTGGTACCGATTCTTCCGGAAACGGTTCTGGGGGCGGGATTATACGGACAGGTCAGAATATCGCGGGCATCCGACTGCGGCAGGAAAGACATCCACAAGACCCATAACATCAACATGTATCGAATTTTCATCATACTCCAATCCTGTTAAAATTTCGCTCTAACATTCAACCGTCTGCCTGAGCTATGTTTACATTAGCGATTTTGAACCTGATTGTCAAGCCAACATATCAGAAAATCATGATTCTTGGCCAACACAACCCGCACCGACAGAACGACTTTATACAGGTATCCACCCGTTGGAATAGAAAAAGAGCAATTTGTAGAAGTACGAGGGCATGAACGGTGGTATAGGGCACGCATATCCGCGGGCGAACGCCCGCCAAATATCAGAACCCGCGCTTGAGCAGGTGGTATATCATAGCCCGGGCGTAGAGCCCCGACTAGGGGCGGAACCCCGGGTTTGGAAAAAACGAAATATGAACCCCGGAGAGATGGCGCCGGGTGAAAACTGCGCTGAGCGCAGGGTGAAAACCAAAGCTGACGCTTTGGGGATAGGAGTATAACGTTATAACACACACAAGACGTGTTTTATACTTGCCATGATATAGATGCTTGACTATAATGCACGCCATGGAATGGAATGACGGTTTTATGTCGCTGCTGAGAGATGCTGTTGCGCGCTATCACGAGCGCCCGCAGACATCGCCGGTTAATTTCTTTCTGCCCGCAGAGGTTCAGTTACTTGCAGACATTGGCTACACCCCGGCTGAAATGCACTCCTACGTGCAGGACTACGCTGTGCACGGCGACCCCTCCCCGAGCACGATTCTGCTGATAGCCGCAGCACGCCGCACATTCTTCCGCACCGCGCAGCGCGGCATATCGGGCAATGCAAAGCCGGTAAGAGCTGTAGATTTACCACCGGCGGACGATGATTTTCAGGGTATACCCTACCTGCCGCGTATCATCCGCAAGGCTGAAGCCAAGCTGCATGGCACGCTGGATGCCGGCCTGATGTACTACGATGAACAGGACAGAATATTCTTGCGCGAGCATGGCAACATTCACCCGGCGGACTTCCTGTACCTGGCCTGGACTGCCCATGGAGATAAGCAGAAAATGGTGAAAGCCGTACTGACGGCCATGCAGAACAAGACGGCCGATGACGACAGCGCTCGCCAGACTGCAGCAGCCCCTGCCCAGCCGGCTGCGGTAAAGCCCCGGACCGGCGCCGTGCAGAGCGAACTCAAACTTGATTAACCCGCCCTATGTACCAGCGCCCCCCAATCGACATCCCGCATGGAGATGAAGTGAGCACAGAGCCGCAGAGACAGGCATTGGAGGCCATGTCGCGCGATCTGGTTGCCAAGCTCAATGCCATGGTGGCCGAGCAGGAGCAGCGAGCTCATGAATTTGCCCTGCAGCAGCACTCCCTTTCTTCCCTCCCCACACAGACGCTGCCCGAGATTTCAGCTCCCGCCCTGCCGGAAATCACCTCAGTACCGCCCATTCAGCCCAGTGAACCGTCGGTTCAGCAGCAGGCTCAGGGAGTATATGGCAGAATGTACAGGCAGGAGGCGCCCACCATCACCAACGGTCCCGCCTTACCGCAGGTTCCCCGCGCGGTCAGCCAGCCCCGGTTCCAACAACGCAGCGCTCAGCAACACACCCACAACAGTAGCAGAGATTACAGAATGCCCACTGTCATACGCGACACAGACAGTGACAAAAAAGAAGGCGGTCTGAGCGCAAGTACCGTCGCCATTATTATTTTCGTCCTCTTCGTTTTCATACTTCACGGTTGCGATTAACCCCTTCCCCCACCTATATGACCAGACACACACTCATCACCCTGGCCCTCGGCTGCTGCACCATGGGACTGCTGAGTTCCTGTAATCAGGAACAGGACAAGCAGGAACTAGCCGCAGAAGTTGCCGTTAAGGTATTCAAAATAAGACAGCAACAAGTAACAGACCATGGCGAATGGTTCGGGTACTTGAGAGGTAAGAATGACACGGACATTCACCCCCGCGTATCAGGGTTCCTTATATCTCAGGAATACAAGGACGGTCAGGTTGTGAAAAAGGGTGACGTGCTCTTCCGCATTGACCCGGAACTGGCACAGGCAGAACTGGCCCAGGCGGAGGCCAACCTGCGCGCCGCAGAGGCAGCCCTGAACTCAGCCATCGCCACACGCGACCAGCTTAAGCGAGACGCCGCCCGTTACGAGCAACTGGTGAAGACCAGCGCGGCCTCCGAAAAACAGGTGAGCGATGCTCTGCACAACCTGCGCGCCGCAGAGGCTACGGTGAAAGCCTGTCAAGCCGGCATTGAACAGAGCAAAGCAGCCGTCAACAACGCCCGCATCAACCTCGACTACACCGTGGTGCGTGCCCCCTACGATGGCATTGTCGGTACTGCGACCGCATCGATGGGAGATCTGGTAAGCTCTGCCACAAAGCTGACCAACATCACGTCCATCAATCCCATTCGTGTGGATTTCTCGATTAACAGCGATGGCCTGGTGAACTCATTCCGCCGATATGGCAACGTGCAGTCCGATAAAAGAGATGAATCTCTTCAATCCCCCGGCTTCGATTTGATATTGGAGGACGGCAGCGTGTACCCTTACAAGGGCAGCCTGCTTTCCATGGAAAGCAAAGTAGCCGCCACCGGACTGATTGATGTGGAGGGCGAGATAGAAAACCCCGATGCGCTGCTGCGCGGCGGCATGCCGGTTCGAGTTAAGATACCGCTTGGGGTAAAAGATGCCATGCTGGTACCGGCCGTTGCCATTCGCCCCGTGCTGCGAAATAATTTCATCATCGTCATCGACAAGAACAACGTGCCGCATACCGTTCCCGTTGTGATTGACGGTAAATACGATATCACCATTACCGAGGAAGACGGCTTCACCACCACTCAGCAGCTCGTGGCCGTGAAAGCATACAACCGACCGCTGGTCGACTACTTCCGTGAGTTCGGCTATGAAAATGTTGCGGATGTTCCGGTTGTTGCCGATAGCGAGAACGGCGTGCGCGCCATGAATATCTCCTCCGCCAACAGCCGACTGGCCAAGGATGACACTACCCCCCGCGGTACTGTCAAAACGCAGCCTTTCTCATTCCGCCCTGTGCCGACTGCGGGTGAGCAGAAAGCCGTGGCTGTAGTCACAGGTAAGGGTGCAGACAAGCCCGCAGCAAAGAAAAAAGCAGTCCCCACCCTGCCCCCCTTCCCCGTACAGGTGCTGCCGCTGGTACAGCAGGATGTCGAAGTGCAGGATGAATGGTTCGGCACCCTGCGCGGTGAGGAGGAGACAGACATTCGCCCCCGCGTGAGCGGTTTCCTGCTCACTCAGAACTTCCGCAACGGTACGATTGTGAAGAAGGGCGATGTGCTCTATACCATCGACCCGGCTCCCTATCAGGCTCAGCTCGACCAGGCAAAGGCAAACCTGCTTTCCGCAGAAGCAGCGCTGGAACAGAGCAAAGCCAAACTCGATATGAGCAGAGCTGATCTGGAGCGCTATACCCGACTGGTCAAGAACAGCCCCGGTGCCGTATCCGAGAAAACCGTGACCGATGCCAATACGGCTGTACAGACCAATGAAGCCGCCGTACAGAAGGCCGAGGCAACTGTCGCCCAGGCTCAGGCCGCAGTCAATCTGGCCGAAATCAACCTCGGCTACACCACTATCACCGCTCCGTTCGATGGTCGTGTCGGTATCAGCAAGCCCTCAATCGGTGCGCTGGTAAGCCCCACAGACCGCGATCCGCTCGTCACCATTTCCTCCATCAATCCCATTCGCGTGGACTTCAGCGTAAGCGGCAAGGGCGCTCTGCAAAGCATTGAAGCCCTGCAGCGAAAAGCTGTCGGCCCCGATAAGAAGCCCCAGTTCGATTTGGTGCTTAAGGATGGTTCCGTCTACCCGGCCAAGGGTGAAATCGTGTCCATGGACAACGCACTGAGCACCACCACCGGTACGTTCGGGTTGGTGGGTCGTGTGGAAAATGTCGACCATGGCCTGCGCAGTGGCATGCCGGTGCGAGTACGCGCGGCCATGAACCCGCTGAAGGGTGCTTTCCTGGTACCGGCCCGAGCCCCGATGAACGCCAACGGGCGTGACTTGCTGCTACTGCTGGGCCCCGATGGAGCCCCCACCCCCCTGTCTGTCACCAAGGGCGCGCTTGTTGTTGTTCCGGTGAAGGAGGAAGGCGGCAAGGAAACGGTACAGCCCATGTACGTGGTTGATGTCAGCCGTGCAGATGCCGTTCCGCTGATGCTCCTCAAGACAGGCGCCACCAGTCTGGATGCCCTCATTCTGGGCGGTGCTGAAGTTGACAGCTGGGAGGCCCTCGCCCTCAAGAACGCCGGTGTGGCAGACTTCCGCGCTTATGTAGAGAAGAAGGCCGGCAAAGCCCTGCCTGATGACATGCCGAAAAAGGAGCACGCGGCAGACTGGCAGGCCCTTGCTCTGCGTCAGTCCGGAGTGAAGAACCCCAAGGAACTGGTACTTAAAGAAGCCGGTGTAAAGGATGAACTCGAATTCATCGCAAGGGCTCAGGGCTTCGGTTCCGCCATGGAAATGGTGCTCAAGGGTATGGGCTTTGAGGATATGAAGAACGTTCCCGTTATCGTGGAAGGCACACTCATGGCAGCAAGCCAGACCATGGCTACCAACATGAAGGTCGGGGCACGCGTCAACAAGCTCACCCCCACCCCCTTCCATTACGAGGCACCCCGCACCGTGGTCGACTCCGTCACGGCCGATGCCTCCACCTCCGTAGCCCCGCAGTTCAAATAACCTTTAACGATAGCCGATTATGTCACCGTTTTTCATCAAACACCCCATTATTGCCGGCGTTATCTCCATCGTCACCACGATGCTGGGCGTCATCTGCATGCTGGCGCTGCCCATCTCGCAGTACCCCGACATCACGCCGGTCACCATTCAGCTGAGTGCCACCTATCCGGGTGCTAACGCTCAGGAAGTGGCAGATGCCGTAGCTACCCCCATTGAGCTGCAGCTCTCCGGTATTCAGCGCATGGACTACATGAACTCGACCTCATCCAACAACGGTTCATGTTCTCTTAACGTCATCTTTGAGCCCGGGTCGGATGCCAACACCAACCAGCAGCTCACCTACATGCGCTACAGTCAGGCCACATCCCAGCTACCCACGGCGGTTGCTCAGATGGGCGTGACCATTAAGCAGTCTGCAGGTCTGCCGCTCATGATTTATGCCATCGACTCCCCCGAGGGCTTCTTCAACCCCATTGACCTGACCGGTTATGCCTACATCAACCTGGTGGATCCCACCAAGCGCGTGAAGGGCGTGGGCGACGTCATGGTATTCGGCGGTCGCTATGCCGTGCGTATCTGGCTGGACAGCGAGCGCATGGCCCAGAAGGGACTTACCGTTGATCAGGTGTACAATGCCGTCTATCAGCAGAACAACATCAACCCCGGCGGTTCCGTGGGCGCAGAACCCATGCCCGATGGTCAGGAGTTCACCTTCACCATTCGCAACAAGGGTCGCGTGGAGAGCATCGAGGAGTTCGGCGACATCATCGTTCTGCAGGACAAAACTCAGGCCGTGCGTCTGAAGGACATCGCCAAAATCGAGCTGGGCTCCCAGAGCTACTCTCTGGCAGGTCGTGTGAACGGGCAGCCGGCCACCTGTCTTGCCATTTACCAGGCAGCCGACGCCAATGCTCTGGAAACAGTAGCCGCTCTGCGTGAACTCTTTGCAGAGAAGGAAAAAGTCATGCCTGAGGGTATGCGTGGCTTCGTGGCTCTCGACACCACCACAACGGTGAGCGACTCCATCAACGAAATCATCCACACCCTTTTCGAGGCTCTGGTGCTGGTAGCGCTGGTGGTGTTCCTGTTCCTGCAGGGCTGGCGAGCCACCCTCATTCCGCTCATTGCCGTGCCGGTATCTCTGGTGACCACCTTCTGCTTCTTCCCCATCCTGGGATTCTCGCTCAACACTATCTGTCTGCTCGGCATGGTGCTGGCCATCGGTCTGGTGGTGGATGACGCCATCGTGGTGGTGGAGGCCGTTGAGTCCCACATGGAGAACGGCATGACCCCGCGTCAGGCCACCTTTGCCGCCATGAAGGAAGTGAGTGGCCCGGTAGTGGCTATTGCCTTTGTGCTGGCAGCCGTGTTCCTGCCGTCGGTGATGTTGCCGGGTATTACCGGTACTCTGTTCCAGCAGTTCGCCGTGACGATTGCCGTATCCATGCTCATATCGGCATTCAATGCTCTCACCCTCTCCCCGGCGCTCTCAGCCCTCATGCTCAAGAACAAGAAAGAGCACAAGTCCCTGCTGACGCCCTTCTACAATGCCTTCAACAAGGGCTACGATTGGGTAGCTGACAAGTTTGCCAACATCTGCGGTTTCCTGTGCCGCAAGCTGTGGATTTCCATGCCTCTGCTGGCAGGCATTACCCTGCTCATCATCCCCACGGCCTCTCGCGTGCCGGGTGGTTTCCTGCCCTCTGAAGACCAGGGCTTCCTCATTGCCGGTGTTATCATGAAACCCGGCACTTCCCTCCAGCGCCTGACCGAAGAGACCGTACCGGTTGAGAAGGTACTCATGAGCGACAGCGCAGTGGAAAACGTTGTTTCCATCATCGGTATGAACATGATGATTGGCGTGCAGACCACCAACGCCATGACCTACTTCGTGAAGCTGCATGACTTCGTTGACCGCCCCGGTAAGGCCACGGCTGAGGAGGTATACAAGCGATTGAATGCAGCACTCGTCATGAGCGGTGCAGATGGTATCGTCTTCGTTGCCATGCCGCCCGCCATTCCCGGTGTGGGTACCGGTAATGACATTACTTTCGTACTGGAGGACCTTGAAGGTCAGGGTGTGGCCACCCTTTACGAACAGATGAAGCGCTTGGAGTCCGCCCTGAACGCTCACCCGGCCATTGCCAGTGCATCTGACATGATGCTGCCCGCCGTACCCCAGAAGAGCATTGCCATTGACAAGGACAAGTGCCTGGCTCAGGGTGTGGACTATGCCGGTGCCAACAGCCTGCTGCAGTGCTTCAACGGGTCCCGATTCGTGAACTACTACACCCAGTTCGGTCAGCAGTGGCAGGTGTACATGCAGGCCGCCGGTGTGAACCGCACCAACACTGACCAGATTGCCAACTTCTACGTCGGCAACAACAAGGGCGAGTCCGTACCGCTCAGCACGCTCGTAACCATTAAGGATATTGCCGACACCGAGTTCGTACAGCACAACAACAACTACAACTCGGGCAAAATCAACGTGAAGCCGGCAGATGGCTATTCCTCCGCTCAGGCCATGGCCGCCATCGAAGAGGTATTCAACGACGTGATGGACAAGACGAAGTTCGGCTACTCCTACGTTGACATGAGTTTCCAGGAAAAGAAGGTTCAGGACGGTCTGGGGCTGGGTGCCATCTTCACCCTCTCGGGTGTGTTCGCCTTCCTCATCATGGCTGCTCTGTACGAGAAGTGGACCCTGCCGCTGGCCATCTTCCTTTCCGTACCGATTGCTGTGCTGGGTGCCTTCTTCGGTCTGTGGGTTTACGGCATGTCGCTTGACCTGTATGCCCAGATTGGTCTGGTGATGCTTGTGGGTCTGGCCGCCAAGAACGCCATTCTGATTGTGGAGTTCGCCGTGCTGCAGATGGAGCGTGGCCAGAGCCTGCTCGAGGCCGCCGTGACCGCAGCCCGCATGCGACTGCGCCCCATTCTGATGACCTCCTTCGCCTTCATTCTGGGTTGCGTACCCTTGCTCACGGCTGAGGGTTCGGGTGCTCTCGCCCGCAATGCCATCGGTGTGGTGGTGGTCGTGGGTATGAGCATTGCCACTCTGGTGGGTGTGTTCTTCATCCCCTGCTCTTTCGTCTTCATCATGCGCCTCTTCCGCTCCAAGGTTGAGAAGGCTCACCACGGTGCCGACCCCGACGAGGAGTACGCTTACGCTAAACTCGCTGAGGATGAGAACTGATAGCGTATAAGCACCCATCTTAAACTATCGAGAGCCGCCTGAATGGGTGGCTCTCTTTTTGTAGCGATTCCCTACGCTAAACGAAAATTAGCACCGCGCTTATTTTCACTTAAGGTACGAAATGAAAATAAGCTCCCCCCCTGCTGTAAAACGAAAAGGGTAAATCAATGCGCAGCCCGGCGGCGGCGGGCAGTCAGAGCACCGAGAGCAAGCAGAGAAAGCGTGACTGTAGCAGGCTCAGGTATGTTGATACCATGCAGATAGACGACCTGCTGATTGGCATCGTACGCGAGTTGTTCCGTTCCGTATACCTGCCCGGCCAGGGAGAAAAGGAATTCCCCGTTGACAGCCAATTCGCTCACACCGGAAAAAAGTAACAGCACATAATCATCGCCCAGCATCACAGGTGATTGTTCGGAATGCAGGAAAAGGTGCGCCGGCTGGGTATCTACGGCATTCAACGTAAGGGAACCACCGTCCAAATCCAGAATACCGCCATTCATCGTGTAGGTGCTCCCGCTTTCCATTATCAGCGTGCCGCCATCCAGATAACCACACACCGGGGTGGAAATAACAACATCTTCGAGGGTGAGTTCAGCAGGTGACTCGGCGGTTGGCGAAATCGTAGTCGCAGCGTCGGTGCCGGCCTGCAGGATGGAGCCGGAGGAGATGACAACCTCCTCTTGCGCCAGAGTTCCACCCTCGTGCAGCACGATAGCGGCACCGTTATCAGCCGTGGTGGTCAGAGTATTGCCCGCTAAGGTGGCCCCGTGGGAGATAACAAGCCGCCCCCCATGCAAGAGCGTATCTCCCTGCACCCGGCTATAGCGCGAGGCCTCTGTGTTGATGGGAGTGAAAGACTCCGCCGCATAAGTGTCGGTATATTGCCCGGTGAACACAATATCCCCCGGGGCTGTACCCGCAGCAGCATCCTTATTGAGAATCAATGTCGCTTGCGTCACATCGGAAGAGCCCACGGAGATAGAATCCCGGAACTCTATACTGCGCCCTGCGGCTGCGGTAAATGAAGCCTGTCCGGCAACAGATATGCTATGCAGCGTGGTTGTGTTCGTTGCATCATCATACACACGGTTATTGCCGAAAATGACGGAACCCGTGTTGTTGCAGATGTAGAGAGAGCCTTGGATATCAATGGCCGCGGCACCTTTGCGGGAATCGTTTTCTGTGAAGACGACATCGGCATTGTCGCATATTTCGACCGTTGCGGTTGAATCTGCATAAATAACCCCGCCTTTCCCGGCAACATAGTTTCGGGTAGCAGATATACTTCCCGTATTTCCACTGATTGAGAGCTTCGCCTTTGTTCCCGTAAGGGTGAATACCCCGCCGTCAGAATCAAAGAGCACTGAGTTATCGGAGAAAGAGATATTGCCGCGATTCCCCTCAATATAAAGCTCACCTGCTGTGCTGACAGCACTGCTGTAAAGGATTTCGTGTTTTGTGATGGAAAAGCTGTCGTTATTGCTTATGTGGGCGGCTGAACCGGCTTCACCATATAAGCTTGTTGAACTTTGGTCTTGAAAAGTGACGGCAGCAGAGTTGTCGGAGATATTGAGGATTGCCCCTTCCGCCAGATGAATGGCACCTGTCTGAGAATCGTTCTTGGAAAAAAGAACCTCCGTCTGGTTATGGGTAATATCAATGTTAACATTCCCGGCAGCGTAGATAGCAGCACCGCGACCGTAAACGCTACCCGTCCCGGTAGCTTCATTTTCGAAGAACCGGACACCGCCGGCATTGTAGCTCAACGAGATATCTTCTTTTGCATAAATTGCACCCCCATAGCCAATAGCGGTATTGCCGGAGAATTCCACACCTCCTGAATTCTCATTGATGTCGACTCTATTCTCTGCGTAAATGGCTCCGCCATGAGTTGCGGAATTACCGGAGAACATCACCCCGCCGGTATTGTTTTCAATAAAGACGGCCCCCTGAGCAAAAATAGCTCCACCTCTTTCAGAAGCAGTGTTACCACTGAATTCAACCTTGCCCGTATTGCTGTTTAACTTTGAGGTACTGCCGGAGCACAAAAAGAGCGCAGCGCCCTCTGCCGCCCGATTGCTCGAAAAGGTAACCGAGCCTGTATTTCCGCATATATTCAGCGAGGCATTGCTATCGGCGTAGATAGCCCCGCCCTGAGCTTGCCCCCCACCTGTGCCAACGGTGCTCACCTCGTTTGTACTGAAGGAGACATTGCCCATGCCAATCACTCCCTCCGTGCCATTGTTGCTGATGCTGAGAGTGGCTCCACCAGCTAAGTAAACAGCGCCACCAAGCGCATAGGCAGGGTCATCGGCATGGTCGTTGTCGTGACTCTGGTCTGCCACCAAACTGTAATCCGCCGTGGCTGAGTTGGATTCTATGGTTATGTTCCCGCTGTTCTGCTCCATCAGGAGTTCACCGTCCACATAGATGGCACCGCCACGTGCAACAGCCGTGGCGACAAGAGAGTCTTTCAGAGCCCCATAATCCATATCCGGCGCAACCTTTACCTTGTTACCCAGCAGTTGTACATGCAAGCTGTTCTCTGATATAGCACCTTTGCTACCGCTTGCTAAATAGAGAGCTCCGCCTTCGGCCCTGTTGGCAACGAGTATGCTGTTGCTGTCCAGTGATACATTGCCGATGCTCCCGGAGATTGTCAGGGCATTTGTCACATACGCGGCACCGCCTTTTCCCTCGCCCACCACATCGGTGCATATCCCCTGGTAAATCTCATTGCGGCTGAGGGTGACCGCATGTTTTGTGTCGCTGATAGTCAGAGTCGGGGCATAAATGGCACCGCCGTGTGAGTAGAAATTCTTGTACGAATAGTTCGTATCGTGAACATTAATACAGCGGATACCCTGCAACGTAACGGCGGCGTTGCCCAAAAACTCCACCCGCCCGGAAGCAACGGTATGGATGGCACCACCGTGTACTTTGATTTCGCAGGAGTTAGCCCCCCAATCGGAACTATCATAGACAATGTTACCGAAACTCACGGCCCCATTATCCTGAAAGATGAAGTTGTCGCCATCATCGCCGCTGAGAGCACCGCCGTATGACGACGCGTATACATCCTTATCCCCACCACCTAAATCGCACCATTTGTTTATCCAATTTACAAAGCTTATATTGCCCAGATTCTGAAAAGTAGCGGCGCAGTTATGCAGAACTTCACCGCGCTTATCGCCTGCTCCGCAGAAGGATAAATCGGCAGGATTGTTCTCTTCTGCCGAGCTGAAAACGTAGTCGCTGGAATAGTAATAGGTACTTTTGTTTTCCGGCAGGGGAAGTAAAATATCGGTGTGAAGAACGAGCTCGAAACTCTTATTGTGATCCATTGCTTCCGCCATATCATCACTGTTATACACGTCGACTGTCGTAGCGTGACACAAGCTGCCAATGGTCATGATAAGAACCGAAAGATGAGGCGACAACTTCATAGATACACCGTGATTGGAAAACTTCTGATAGATACCGACTCAATCACTGCACGGGTAGACGTCCCCCCCGGCCCCGTAAGCGACGGTAATGCCCATAACGGCCGGGAGCGCGGCGCATACGCAGCATGCGGTCACGCAGATTCTTGATACGCTCAGCATCGTAATCCTTCAGCAAGGTACGCAGTTCAAGTTCATGCTGAGCGGCATCGTTGCCGTGCAGGTAGTGAAGTGCTACCCACTGTACCAGTTTTTCGCGAACAGCGGGGGTAAAGTCATTGCGGGATGTCACGAAGGAAAGCACCCCCAGTGTGCGCTCCCTTTCGCTGCGGGCCATATCAGTATGACCGGCGGACTCCAATTCACGCGCATAGAGGTCACGGACAGAGAGGAAGAGCATAATCAACTCACTGTCTGCAGCGGAAGAAGCCAGTAACTCCTGCGCATAATTGGCAGCCAGAGCCGTCTGAGGGCGCGGCGAGCCATTTCGGTGCGGAGCAACCGCCAGTCGCACATAGGCGCGTTTGACCTCATCGGAATCAGCTTGTTCAGCCAACAGAGCATCCAGCAAAGCCAGGGGAGTTTCGCCATTCGGTGCCAGCATGGACTGCACCTTTTTACTGCGACTGTGCTGCAGCAACATAGCCTGTAACAATCGCACACCGGCATGTTGCGGTTGCTCGCGAAGAAGCTCCAGCAGCATCTCGGCGGCACGCTCTGTCACATCACCATGCGAGCCGAGCACGGCCTCTGCCACATCGCGGCGTCTGTTATCCTGCTTGCCGTTTCGCATGGGCGGGGGCAGTGCCTCAAAACCACGGCGGCGTATATTCCCCGCCACCAATTGCAGAGCTCTGACCAGCTCCAGACGGGTATCAAAATCAGCAGTGGCGGGCACCAGTTTTTCGAGGTTGAAAATGAGACGAGCGGCCTCGCGGAATCTCGATTTGTCATCTGCGGCAAAGATGGCCGTTGCCAGCCCCTTGGTAGCCGACACATGTTCATAGCTACCGGGAGCAGCCTGCTCAACCACGCGGCGGAAGTACTGCTCTGCCATATCGTAATCACCGGTCTTCAGTGCAATGGTTGCCAGAATGGAGCAGGCATCGGCCACCTTGGCATCGGCACTTTCGGCCTGCGATGCCAATTGCTCATAATAGGGCATGATGTCCTGTAACAGACGAACATCCGCACGCGTGGGCGGCAGGAACTCGCCATCGGGGGTGCTGTGCGACACCATAGCGGCAAAAATGCGCTGCAACGTGGCATCTGCAATCTGCTCGTTGAACTCAGCACGCTCACGCTGCTCATTTTCATTGCGCAGCGAACTCTTCACCTGAGCATACGAAACCGTGATAGTGACGTAGAGAAGCAATACCAGAGCCGCCGCCACATGGCTCCACAGCGCAGCGGCCGGGCGCCTGCGAATCCACAGCCGATAGCGGCTCCACAATGAGGTCCGGCGAGCCTTTACCGGCACACTGTCGAGCACGCGCTGCAGGTCATCGGCCATGGCCTGCATGCTCTCGTAGCGCTCCTCGGGGTTGAACGATATGGCCTTGTTAACCACGGCCCCCAATTCACCAAAGCCCTTCAGCGGCTCCAGTGAGCCGGAACAAATCGCCTGCACCAGTTTGCCGGATTCCGGCTCACGGAACACAGGTCGCCGCGTCAGTAACTCATAGAGCGTAAGCCCCAGGCTGTATTGGTCGCCGGAGAAGGTATCGGCCTCGCCCTTCAGGCGCTCAGGGGCCATGTAACGCACCGTTCCATCGTGGCTCTGTGCCACCAGGGGCGCGCTCTCGCCGGCATTCAGAATGGTGGCCAGGCCGAAATCACTCACCAACAGCACGCCGTCATTGCCCATCAAGAGGTTGCCGGGCTTAATATCACGGTGTATCACCCCGTGAGCATGGGCAAAAGCCAGAGCGTTGGCCGCCTGCACACCTACACGGGCTACGGCCTGCTCATAGGGTATACCGGGGAAAGCCGCACCCAGACGCCCCGCGCTGAGCCCCTGCCCCTTCACCAGGCCCATCACGTAATAACGGTAAGGCCCCTCCTGCCCGGCGCCGAATACCTCGACGATATTGGTATGGCGCAACCCGGCCAGTACGCGGGATTCATTTTCAAAAGCCTCGCTGATACGTAAATCAGTGCTCCAGGAGGGAGCCAGAATTTTGACAGCCACCTCGCGGTGCAAGGACTCCTGCCGCGCACGGAACACGGTACCCATTCCGCCACTGCCGATGCGCTCCAGCAGGTGGTAATCGCCAAGACGCTCCGGGTAATGTGCCAGTACCGGTGCCGGTGGCATGGAACTGCGCCCCACGCCCTCTACATCGAGCATGAGCGGCAGAATATCGAGCAAATCAGTCTCACACTCTGGGTACTGAGCGGCAAAAGCCGTGACATCTGCCCGCTCACCGGAACGCACTCGCTCCAGAAATTCCTCCGCCAGTGTGGCAACCAGTTCGTCCTTCTCAGCCTCGGTCATATATTGATGGCACCGAGCAGTTCCTTCATGCGCTTGAGCGCGCGGATGTAACGAATACTGGCAGCCTTGGGCTCGATACCGAGAGCCGCTGCACATTCCGTATTGCTGAGGTCCTCGAAATGTCGCAACTCCAGAATTTCCCTATCATTCTCCGGCAGTTCACGCATGGCCTTGCGGGTCTGCTCCAGCAGCTCCAGCCGCTCCAGGTGCGTGCGCGGTCCCACCAGCGAATCCGCAAAACGGGAAAGAGCATTCACCGAAACATCGTTGTCTGAATCGGCCAGAAAACTCTCCTTCATGGCATCTCGCTTACCGGCTGCCAGATGCTTGCGCTCCATGTCGGCAATAGTCTGCAGGGCCAGCTTACGGAGCTTCACAAACACAGGAACCTCCTCATGCTCCTGCAGGAACTTCACTCGACGACCGCAGGCCAGATAGGTCTCCTGCGCCACATCATCAGGGCTCATGCGGCGCAGAAGAACTGCGGGCATTCTGGTGGCAATCAATCGCACCAGACGATCGCGGTTCTGCAGCCAGAGCTCAGCCAACCACAAGTTTTCCGGCGTCTCAGCCATGGCTCAACTGATTTATGGTAAACCGACTTAGTCCTTCACATTCTCCGCGCGCAGGTCGCGGGTCATCAATTCCACCAAAGCCTGACGAGCGGGCTTACCGGTGTAAAGGATTTCATACATAGCATCGGTCAGCGGGGTACGCACATCGAGCTTGCGGGCAAGCTGATACGAGGAGATAGTGTTCGGAATACCTTCCACCACCTGCCCGATGCGCTCCTGGCACTCGCCCACCGGCACCCCCTGAGCAATCATGCGCCCGGCAGTCAGGTTACGGCTGTGCTCGGAATAGCAGGTCACCACCAAATCGCCCATACCGGAAAGCCCCATGAATGTCTCCATACGACCGCCGCGGGCCAAACCCAGTCGGGTCATTTCGGCCAGAGCGCGGGTAGCCAGAGCAGCGCGGGCATTGTCGCCCAGTCCCAGACCGGCACAAATACCGCTGGCCAGAGCAAATACGTTCTTAATAGCTCCGCCAATCTGCATGCTCACCACATCGGTCGTGGTGTACACGCGCAGGTGCGGGGTGCTGATACGGCGCTGAACAGCCTTGGCAATCTCTTCATCCTCGAACCCTACAAGAGTAAGACTGGGGAGCTCCAGCACGATATCCTCCGCATGATTGGGGCCGGACAGCGCGCCCACGGGGCAATCCAGAACAGAGCTGAGGATTTCGGTCATGAGCAGGTTTGTGTCCTTCTCAATACCCTTGGAGCAACTCACCACCACAGCATTCTCGGCCAGACCGACAGATGCCAGACTCTGCGCTACACTGCGCATCACTACGCTGGGCACCACCACAATCACCAAATCAGAGCCGGCAACGTCCTCCCACTTGCTGGTAACCAGCACATTCTGCGGCAGGGGCTTGGCACCGGTCACGCGGCAGAGGCTGTGACGTGTTTCGCGAATGAGGGCGGCCTCCTCCTCACGGTAGGTCCAGAGCACCACCTCCTCGCCGGTGTAACTTGCCGTAAGAGCCAGAGCGGTACCCCAGGCACCACCGCCGATTACTGCTGTCTTCTTGAAAGTCTGAGTCATATCACTTGGATTTTTTGGAAAATGCTTTGGGTTCGGTGCCATTACACAGGCGAACAATGTTGCTGCGGTGCTTGTAGACCACCAGCGCGAAGATAAAGAACAGAAGCCCGAGTGCCATACCATCAGCCGCGCTCAGGGTGCCATCCTGCCACCAGAACTCCCAGGCGGCTGTCAGAATCAGCACCAGACCGGCCATCATGCTCGAGAGCGACACATAGCGCGTGAGCACCATCATGATAATCCATGTCGCCAGAATGGCCAGACCAATGGTCAGCGAGAAAGCAAACATGCAGCCGCCCGTAGTGGCCACGCCCTTACCGCCTTTGAAACCGAGGAAACAGGTAAAGGTGTGCCCCAGAATCAGCGCAAACATCACACCGAGGAACCAGCCCATATCAGCAGCAGACATGGCAGTCACATCGCCACCCAAGTGGCACTTCATGTAGAGGAGCGGCAACAACCCCTTCAGAAAGTCACACACAAAAACAGGTATGCCCCAGGCCTTGCCCAGTACTCGAACAGCGTTCGTCGCACCGATATTGCGCGAACCGTGCTCACGCAAATCAATACCGTTGAGCTTACCGGCCAGATAACCGAACGGAATGGAACCTATCAGGTACGCAGCTACAATGTACAGAATATTCTCTACCATGCGGAATTAGTATACTACCCACATGGGCTGATTGCAATCTTTTTATTCAAGAATGCTCCGTTTTTTCTGCTTGCTTGAGTATTTTTTCGCACGAGCTCCACCCACTCCGGCATCTCCCGCCTGTTTTTTGTCTACCTTTCACCCCCTGAATGTCAATCCATTGAACACCCCAAAATAAAAAAAATGCATTTTTTATCATTTTTTACTTGCAATGCGACGCAAAAACGTGTACAATTGCGCCGCACCCCACCGGAAACGATGGCTTGCAAGAATGGCTCGGTAGCTCAGTTGGTAGAGCAGCGGATTGAAAATCCGCGTGTCGGCGGTTCGATCCCGTCCCGAGCCATTATTTTTTTGCCCAAATTTCTCACTCTGCCAATAACGGGGCGTAGCTCAGCCTGGTAGAGCGCCAGCTTTGGGAGCTGGATGTCGCAGGTTCGAATCCTGTCGCCCCGACTGCCTACCTATCCCTCTCCCGTCTGACTTTTAATTCTTCAACGCTGTACACAAAACAAAAAACGCGGCCCCGTTTTCTCAGGTCAGCGTTCTTTTATTAATCTATTGAGTATCCTTCATTACTTCTCCACCTCTGCTGCATCCAATACCTTTTCCTCCTCCGCGCGGTATTCGCTACGGAATTGGCGGTAGAGCTCGTGGGCCAGCTGCTCACGGAGCCGGGTGCGCTTGTGGTCGTCTTGCATCAGGTCTTCGAACCCCTCCATGCTCATGGCATAGCAATCCATGGCGGCGTTTTCAAAGATATCCTTGAAAATGGTATCCATGAACACCTTCATGTTGGAGCTGCGAGCCGATGCGGCCAGCGAGGTGTTTTCCCTAAGCACGGCCATGATTGTGCGAGCCGCCACCTTGTTGGCCTCGGTGAAGTTGCCACCCATGGCTTCGTTGATACGGTTCAGCAGTTCATCAAGCGGTTCCTTTTTGTCCGCAGCACCTCCGCCTGAGGTAGCCGTTCCGGGCTCCATTACACCGTCTGTACCGGCCAGCTGAATACTACCGTTGCCGGTTTCTTCCAGCTTGTAGTACTCCATCTCGATTTTGCCCTCTACGTCCACAAGCTCGCCGGGTTTAGTGGGCAGTACTTTGATGAGGTAGCGGGCAAACACATATTCCTTGTGCAGCTCCAGGTCATTCAGCCGCGTTATCTGCCCGATGTGAGCATACCACTTGCACAGGGCTCGCAGCTTGCG
>JAFURE010000037.1 GCA_017471985.1 Akkermansia sp.
CCTTAGGGACCAATCCTAAAATATCTAAATTATAGGAAACCTTGTTATATATGAAATTATATAAGTTAGATGTGAGTATAAGGTCGCGTTCTCCCCATCGACCTAAAGTTAATATGTAATAGCGATAATTATAATACATCACACACAACTCTTTATCGTAGAACTCACTACTCCACTGGATGGGCTGAACGACGTCGCCTGAAGCTGAGACTTCGCCGAAGGGTGAGTAGGTGTAGGTGGTACGGGGATAACCGGCAGGACCGTAGATTTCACAGATACAAAATCGCGCAAAAAAATGGGTTGACGCACCACACTGCCTTATGCTATAAAGACACTGCGCTCATCTGAACTACAAATGGCTTATTCGTGTCAAAAGGAGGGCGACAGCTTAAGAATTACCACAAATTGGAAGTTTCCTTTATACGGTTAAAATGATTTTAATGAAAATTACTTTCTCTGCTGATCATGTTGAGGATGATATAAAAAAAGAGTTCTATCCCTCCCGCTGTAGAAATCAGTTCTTTACAATATGTCTATTGGCTTTTATACTTTGTGGTAACACGTGGGCTCTGGGGAAACACTGGTTACATAGGGAGATTGCAACTGAGAAATATTTTGAAAGCCAAAATGCTATATTGGCGGAGGTTCATGATAAAGAGAGCGCAGATTTAGCTGCCGGCAAATTAAATAAATTGAGATGGCTACCGGAATATGCCGATTTAGAGCCCCATACTCCTGCATTATACGATGCATTCTGTGATAATACCGAACGCGAAAGAATCAGCAAAGCTTTGTTTTTCGGTTCAACGGATTTAGCAAAAGCCCTTTGCGGTGAACAATATAGGTTTTATTTACTGGCTGAGAAAGAACCGTCCGAGAATATCCTTACCACAATCGCCGAACGCTTGTTTTCAGAAATGGGGAATATAGCAGAGGGCGGGCCGGGTTTTACAGCTGATACTTCGTGGAAAGTGGACGAATTTAGAGTCATGGCTGAGGGTGGCATCCCATTAACAGATGATATTTTGTGGAAAGTAGACGAATTCAGCGACTTAATACCATATCAAGACAATTTAGAATTGATGCCGGATAGTCTCTTACCAAATTCCCACTCGTGGTTTAGGAAAGTTAAAACAGACGATGAGACAATATATGTAGAATATGGGCTTAAACTTATATTCGACCGGAATGTATACACCATCAGTCAATGGTATTCCGCGCCGAAAAGAAAGCCTGCATCTGAATCTAGAAGTCAACGGCCGGAAGAAAGCTATCCATTTCCTATTATCTCCATATTACTCGTAATGAATATACTTTGGCTCATATTGGAATTATGTTGTTTTTCGAAAATAAATACAATCACTCATAAAGCATATTAACAATATTTCACAGGGATAAATTATACCCCTGTGAAATATATGACGTTCAATTAAACTTTGGGCATGGAGGCGGAATAAATTTTCTGGGCGGAATAACTTTGTATGTTTTTTTAAAGCCATGAAAAGTCCATTTCTCTTTCACCCCTTGGTCTAGAAAATGTAAGCCATGCCCGTGAGCAGATTACGCTGCGGCTCGTAGCTCTGAGTGAGCGTCATGTTGCTGGGCAGCGTTAGCTTTTGCAGCAGGTGGGTGCCGGGCAGATACTCGTAGCTAAACTGCTTCTCGGTGTCGCATTTGATTTTACAACTTGCAGTTCAGGCTCGCGTTGCACATTAAATCTTGACATTTGCGCCTCAGTCAGTACAATCGCGCGCATGCAGGCATTGGAAATCATGGCCCCGGCGGGGTCGTTCGAATCATTGGCAGCGGCGCTGCGCGCCGGGGCGGATAGTGTGTACTTCGGCGTAGGCATGTTCAACATGCGCGCCCGCTCGACCGTGAACTTCACGCCCGAGGACCTGCCCAAGGTGGCACGCCTGTGCCATGCATGCGGGGCGAAAGCCTACCTGACCTGCAATGTAATCATTTACGATGAAGAGGTCGAGCCCATGCAGGAGCTGCTGCGGCAAGCCAAAGCCGCCGGGGTGGATGCCGTGATTGCTGCCGACCTGGCCGTCATCACCTACGCTCACAGCATCGGGCTTGAGGTGCACATTTCCGTACAGGCCAACGTCTGCAACCTGTCAGCCGTGCGATTCTTTGCCGCCTACGCCGATGTGATGGTACTGGCCCGTGAGCTGAAACTCAGCCAGATTCGCACCATTATCGAGGGGATTCGCCGCGAGAACATCACCGGTCCCTCGGGCGAACAGGTTCGTATCGAGATTTTTGCACACGGCGCACTCTGCATCGGTATTTCCGGTAAGTGCGGCATGAGCCTGACGGCCTATAACCACAGCGCCAACAGGGGGCAGTGCTTCCAGCTCTGCCGCCGCAAATACCGCGTGACAGATACCGAAACCGGCTTTGAAATGGACATCGATAACCAGTACATCATGTCCCCCAAGGATATCTGCACCATTCGCGTGATTGACCAGCTGGTCGAGGCCGGTGTGGCAGTCTTCAAGCTCGAGGGCCGCGGACGGTCAGAGGCCTACGTCTCCACCGTCACCTCTGTTTATAAGGAGGCCGTCACCACCTGCGCCGAGGGAAAATGGAGCCCCGAGAAAGTGGCCGAGTGGGAGGAGCGCCTGCTGCACGTCTTCAACCGCCAGTTCTGGCACGGCGGCTACTATCTGGGCGAAGAATGGGACACTTGGAGCGGTTGCTCCAACAGTCTGGCTCTGGAGCAGCGCCACCACCTCGGCAGAATTGTGCGCTGGTATCCCAAGGTTCAGGTCGCCGACATCCGTCTGGAAGCCCTGCCCCTCTCCCCCGGCGATAAGATTGAAATCACCGGCCCCACCACCGGCATTGTACGCCTGACCGTAGCCGAGGTACGCTGCGATGATGAGAATGGAGTCACTCAGGTCGTGCCCACCGTTCCCAAGGGTGGAAATGCGCTGGTAGCCGTTCCCGAGAAAGTGCGCCACGGCGACAAGGTTTACCTCGTAACCAGACGAAAATTGAAGTAATAAGGGGAGAAATCCTCCAACTTGAAGTAAAGTTATCGAAAAACACTTGACATTGGCAAGTGTTTCATTTAAGCTGCGCCCCATGTTCGTAGATCATATTCGTATATATGCCAAGGCAGGCAAAGGCGGAAACGGCCTCGCCAGTTTCCGGCGCGAGAAGTTTGTCCCCCGTGGCGGCCCCGATGGCGGCGACGGCGGTGACGGCGGCAGCGTTATCCTTGAGGTAAGCACAGGCACGAATGACCTGCGCAATTATTTCTATGACCCCAAACTCATAGCCACGGACGGCATGCCCGGCATGCACGCCCGCAAGCACGGTAAGGATGGCCGTACCGTCATCGGCAAGGTGCCCCCCGGTACCATCGTGTACCGCACCAATGCCGAGACCATGCAGGAGGCCACCTGGCTGGAGCGTGAGGGCGAGGGTATTGAGTTCGAGCAGATTGCTGACCTCACCGAACCGGGCGAGCGCTTTGTGCTCTGTCAGGGTGGCAAGGGCGGTCGCGGCAACTGGCACTTCCGCACGGCTACTGACCAGGCTCCCATCAAGTTCGAATACGGTACCGAGGCCGAGAGCGGTGTGTTTTTCTTTGAGCTGCGCCGCATAGCCGATGCCGGACTGGTAGGTTACCCGAACGCCGGCAAGAGCACCCTGCTGGGTGCAGTGTCCCGTGCCACCCCCAAGGTGGCCAGTTACCCCTTCACCACCCTGCAGCCCATCGTGGGTGTGGTGGAGTTCGAGGACTACTCCCGCTGCATCGTAGCCGACATTCCCGGCATTATCGAGGGTGCCTCCGAGAACAGGGGGCTGGGCCATGAGTTCCTGCGCCACATCATGCGCTGTCATGTGCTGCTGTTCGTGGTCGACATGACCGGCCTGGAGCACGACCCGGTTGAGGCTATTCAGACGCTGCGTAAGGAAGTCAAGCTCTACTCAGAGGAACTGGCCGAGCGCCGCTGGATTATCGTAGCCAACAAGATGGACGACCCGACCTCGGCCGAGAACCTGGAAATACTGCGCCAGCGATTCCCCAAGATTGAGATTATCCCCATCTCAGCCGCCATGGGTGACGGCATACCCGCGCTCAAGGCTCGCCTGAAAACCCTGCTTGCCGAGTAATGAAAGTCGCGATTCTCAGCGACATACATGCCAATCTGGAAGCCCTGCAGGCTGTGCTGGCAGATGCCGCGCAGCTGCAGGTCACCCATTATGTGGGGTTGGGAGATGTCATCGGCTTCAATGGTGACCCCGCCGCCTGCGTGGAACAGGCAGCTAAGCATTTCAGCATTGCGGTACGCGGGAACCACGAGCAGGCTCTGCTGCAACGCGGGCTCTTCGGCGTGCCGCTGTACACCGCCATGATGGATCGCACCGCGGCCATGCTGGGTACGGAATTGGTGGCACACATCCGCCCGCTGCCCCGCAAGGTTGCCTGGCACGGTATGACCCTGGTGCACGCCTCGCCCGTTGCGGGCGATGAATGGCACCGCATTGCCACCGTACCCGAGGCCCGCGCCGCCTTTGCGGCCTTTACCGGGCGCATCTGCTTTTTCGGGCACACCCACCGACCGGCCATTTATTGCGAGAAGGAGGGCAAGGTCAGCATCATTCCCGTTGTGTACGATGCCGAGGGCACATTCACCCTGCCCCTCGAGCAGGATTGCCGTTACCTCATCAACCCCGGTTCCGTCGGCCAGCCCCGTGATTTAGACTACCGTGCCGCCTACGGCCTGTATGAGGAGGAAACCGACACCCTCACCCTTAGGCGAACGGACTACGATGTCGAGACCGCCGCAAGCAAAATATCCCGCACCGGCCTGCCGGAGAGCTTTGCCGCCGACCTGAAGCGCGGTCACACCCCCACCGGCGACTGATGAAACGCCCCCGCCTGCCCCTGCCGCCCCATCCGGTGCTCTATGCCGTGAGCGCCGCTGTTCTGGGCCCCTGGACCATGCATGGCATTGCCAGGCACCTGTACCCAAAGCTCAGGGAAGAACTCAAAAAACAAGACTACCCCGAAAATAACAGCTTATCCCTTTTCTGGTGGCTGCTCTGGCTGCTCGCCATGGGCATCGGCAGCCTGCTGGGAGAAAGCCACTGGTTTGCCGCGGCCCTGCTCTATATTCTCTGCGGCCTGGTACAGCTGCTGCTGTACTTTTTCATAAAGCTGCAGTACCCGCACGGCCTGCCCCATGTCGAGCCCACCTACCGACACTACAAGCTCAATGAGTGGTTCGAGGTCTGGCTCCCCGCCACGGTAGGCTTGCCCCTGCTGCTGCTCACCGCCGGCTGTGGTATCGGCACCTGCATGACGGCAGCGGGCATTGTGCTTGCAGTGGCCCTGCTGCTGACTTTCAGACCGCTGCGCCGCCGCTGATTTTATTTTTTACTTACGCGTTGGAATAATTAGAGATTTAGACCTATTTTGACAGCAAAATGGGAGCTTGGCCCCCTATCCCCAAGGCGTCAGCCTTGGTCTTCACCATGCGCGCAGCGCATTCTTCACTACCGTGCGCAGCACGGTTCTTCACCGCGGGCTTCAGCCCGCTTTTCACCCGGCCGAAGGCCGTTAAAAAGTTGGATTTTGAATTTTGGATTTTGAAATTGAACATTCGGCTCGCAAGCTCGCAGTGCAGCAAATTGTAGTTTGTCCACCTATCCCCAAGGCGTCAGCCTTGGTCTTCACCATGCGCGCAGCGCATTCTTCACCACCGTGCATAGCACGGTTCTTCACCGCGGGCTTTAGCCCGCTTTTCCCCCGGCCGAAGGCCGTTGAAACGTTACTTATTACCCTTTGCGAGCATAGCGAGCCTAGCATAGAGCCCGCGAGAGCGGGCGACAGCACATAGGCAGGGGTGAGCGAGCGATAGATCGCGTAGCCCCTGTTACAGGAATAAGTGGAAATGAAGCCCCGTGAAACGGTGGCGACAGCCTTTCGCGGCCTGACGGTTGCA
>JAFURE010000038.1 GCA_017471985.1 Akkermansia sp.
ATCAAAATAATACCCCACGCCACGCTCGGTCACAATACAGGGAGAAAACTCCCCGAGTTTCTGGCGCAAACGTTTGACGTGAGTGTCGAGCGCTCGGGATTGCGTTGTGTCGGCGTAACCAAAGAGGGCGTTCTGCAACTCGTAGCGATCCTGTATCTTACCTGCTCGCTCCATCAAGTATGAAAGCAGTTTATACTCTGCCGTTGTAAGCTCCATCTGCTCACCATTGGCAAAAGCACGTAAAGTATTCTTGTCCAAAACCAGCGGGCCAAAACGCAGTACCAGCTGAGCTGCAGCACCGGCATTGGCTCTGGCCAGTATATTGCGCACACGCAACACCAGCTCCTTGGGGCTGAAAGGCTTAGTCATGTAATCATCCGCACCGAGTTTGAGCCCCTCCAGTCTATCCTCAAGCTGAGCGCGAGCCGTAAGAAACAGCGCCGGGATATTCTCGGTCATGCGGCTTTCCTTCATGGCTCGGTATATACTCAGGCCATCCATCCCCGGCAGCATGATATCGAGGATAACCAAATCAGGCCTGTGGGCTCGAATAAACTCAAGCCCCTCTGAACCATTGTGCACCATAGATGTGTGCCAGCCCTGCCGCTCCAGATTAAAAGCCACAAGCTCTGCTATATCCTCATCATCCTCGACTATCAGAATGTGCATAAGCGCAGTATACCACATATTGCACTGATTGACACCTCTTTTCTGTGAATATTTCGCCACATTGAAAGTCTGCGGCTAATTTCTTGACTCAAAGTCAGATTTCTGATATAAAATTGTTCATCATCTGTTTAATCGGGGCAAATGAATAGCCGCCTATACATCTACGATTGCCTGACAGCGAAGTTACGTGTGTCAGACAGGGATTTTATGACCATTGGCAGAGCTGAGGGCAACACCTTCCGCGTGACCATGCGCGCGGCCAATGGTGGCGTGTTTGCACAGCGAAATGGCTTTTGCCGATTTTTCCCAAAAACGCAAATAGGAGCGAATTCCCTGAACGGCTGCGAACTCAATCAGAACCTGCTCATCAGGCAGAATACCCATTACATGCTTGTTCTGGCCGATGGATGTTTTGTGCTGTGGTATGGTGATGAAGATAAGAAGCCGGATTTTGCAGCATTCATGCCGCAAACATGGTACACCTATTCCCAGCTCACCGGTGAGTGGTCGCAGGGTATGAAACTGACAGAACTCTGCAACATATCGCCGGAGGACAGCGCCAACATGATGGCCACCTTCGACGGATTGGGCAGTTACGTGTTCCTGATGCAGGACATTCTGAAAGTCGCGGCCTTTGCTCAGGAAATCGGGATAGACGGCACACTCGCAGACAACAGCACAGACAAGCTCCTCAGTTGCCCATCCTGCCGAAGCCCCTTTACCCAATCAGAGCTCCTGAGCATCGCCACACACCCGGAGCAGAAAGGTGATGAGGTTCTGGGAGCCGAAGCCATGCGACGATTTAAGGCAACAACTATTGACAGCGAAGGATTTGTGACCGACGAAGCCGGGGCTCGCTGTACGGAAATAGCCTGCCCGGTCTGCCATCACAAATTGCCCCCGTTCTTCGAGCAGATGAAACAGCACATTTTCTCGCTCATCGGGGTTCCGGCGTCAGGCAAATCATATTTCCTCGCAGCTCTGGTACAAGAACTGGAACATACCCTGCCCATGGTGTTCGGAATTCCCTTCCGGGATGCCGACCCTTCATCCAATCAGCCGCTCAGAGAGATGCGAGCCAGGGTGTTTTCTGCGGACAATCCGCAAGAGGCTCACCTCAGTAAAATCAATCTGCGCATGAACTCAACCCGGAGGGTGCAGAAAAATGGCGCATGTTACGAAATGCCTCGACCTTTCATCTATACCCTGAACAAGGGGCAGGATATTCATTCGGTAGTGCTGTATATCAACACAGGTTCCGACAATGACGGCAATCTCAAAGAGACGAACTCGGCAGATTCTGATAATCTGAAATTGGCTGACAGCATATTCTTCCTATTTGACCCGACATCCAACCCGGGTTTCAGAACACTTCTTAAGGGGGGCAACGACCCCCAGATTAAACAGAGTCTCTATCCCCCCGGCAGACAAAGCAGGTTACTGGCAGAAACCGAGATTCGCCTGCGAACCGAGCTGAATCTGCCACCCGGGCGCAAAATCAATAAACCACTGGCGCTCCTCATCGGCAAATGCGACACATGGCTGCACTTGCTGGGCCCCGAGCCCCTGCTCCCGGCTGTGCGCAATAATCAGGTGCGAATGGACAATATAGACGCCAATTCCGAGAGACTCAGAGAACTGTTATTCCGCATAGCGCCTCAAATCTGCGCCAATGTCGAAGCCATTTCATCAAACGTACGCTATTTTGCCGTCTCATCATTCGGCAAATCAGCCATAGAGTTTACCGACAAACAAACGGGGGATACCCTTCTGGGACCTCCCGGAGCACCGCTTACCCCCATTCGCGTAGCAGATGCCTTCATATGGTCTATCTGCAATCTGGCTCCCAATCTCCTGCAGTCATATAACAGTTAATCAGACCGGCACATGTCATTCCAGCTCATATATCATGCACGAGTTGCCCCCATGCATAAACCGGAGGGGCAGATGACCGCCCGCAGTCGTACCATTCTGGCCGTACTGGAGCAAGAACTTATTGACCTGAGTTCGCAACTCTACCCCGGTAGCAGTACAGCCCCCGTCACCCAGTTCAGTTATCTCCAGCTGGAGTGTTGCAGCACAACATTCCATGTTCTGAGCTGCCTGCAGACCACGCCCCTGCCCGCTGACGAACAGGAGTTTACCGCTCACCATCTGGCTCTTACTCACGATGAAGTTCAGGCTCTGCGCCGCAATGCGTCCCGCCCTACCCCGGCCGGTGTCATTCTGGCACTCAGCAACATAGGGCTCTGGTGTACAAGCGGAGCGGAAAACCGCTTCGGCTATATTGACGATGAACCGCGACTCACAGCCGCAGCTCTGCCGGAAGCCGAACTTCAACCAACCTGGAAATCGCTGACCGGGCATAAGAACAATGCACGAGCCTTTTTCACCCCACCCTATGACCGCAACTGCCTGGTAACCATACCGGCGGACATGAGCTCACGGGAAGTGCTCCTTCTTCTTCACGAAAGCGACTGGCTGTCAGCCTCCCGAGGCTGGGGCAGAACATTTACTACCCAGGCGGGGCCCTATAGTGCGCAACTGAATTATCACAGAACGATTCTGCCGCCGGGCTCAAAAGCGCCGACCAATGATAAGCGCCCGTTATTGGCCATCAGCGCAGAGCTGGAATTGAGTTACAACGATTCAGACACCCCGGTCACATCAGCCACGGCACCCGGTACTCCCCATCGCCCCCAAATGACGGGCATCAACTCTTCAATCGGCACAAACTATCTGCCGTACAAATATACAGAAACGCCCGATGAGGACATATACGACATTATGCCCCAACCCAATAAGCTGGTGCGTTGGTCTTGCTATCTGGGGGGCGCCGCTCTGCTGTGGTTAAGTATATCCCTGATATCAGGGCTGATGATGGACGATGCCGTTGAAATAACCGGCAACATCATCACCCGCATTAATACCGGAGAGGACGCCCTGTTACTGTCACGGCTCGCCTCCAGCGCGTATTCGCACGAGAGCACGGAACGTCACCTGAGCAAGTTTGAAGCCCGCCTGCGCAATTTACCGGCCAACGATGAAAGCCAGTCCCGCAGCCAACTATTGGATTGTGTGCAGTTGCTCCGTCAGGCATCACTTTCGGCACAGGGGCACCCGACCAGACTGAGACAACTCCGAAAGTGCGCTGTCACCCTCAAACTCAGGGAGGAGGATATCTGCAAACTCTACATGAATGAGGCCATTTACAACTGTCCCCCCGAGGACTGGCAGCAATCCCTCACCGACACAGAAATAGCAGACTGGAAATTATTGCTGAACGATTTTCCCACGATGACAGAATGGCTCTCTGAGCCCCCCTTCGTCACGTACCTTCAACCGATTGGCATAACACCCCCTGCACCTCAGCCGGAACAGACAACGCTCAATGCCCCGAAGTCGTAAACAGCCCCCGGAGCGAACGCTGAAACGCCTGTTGCTGAGCGGCAACACAACTGCAGCCGAAAAACTTTTGCAGCAGTTGCTGCAGGAAAATCCGCAGCATGAATGGGCCGGCGATGAGCTGGCGCGCCTTCGTGCCGGGGAGCAGCTTCGAGTCATGGAGGATAACGAGACTCGCCACAAAAGGAGAAGCGCAGAAACCATGGGGGCCATATCCGAACTCCTTCGGCAGACTCCGGAAAATTCGCTTTCTTCGAGGAATGCTGACGAACTGGCTGAATTACGAGATAAACTCAAGCAATTGCAGCAGGAAGCCGAACGCCTGAAGTTGCCGGACATACCTTCAACCGGGCCACTGCTGCAGGCGATAAGTACGGAACTAACCAAGCATCGCATACGCACTGTGAAGCGCATGATGCCGCGACTGTCTGTTGCCGCTCTCATCATGGCACTGACAGCAGGGGGCTGGTATCTTTGCCGGAACCGAGCAAGCACCATGGAGCATGAACTCCGCGCTGCTGTGGAACAAGCGAGGTGGGACAAAGTCAACGCCACGGTAAAGGTAGTCGACACGGGATTTTATCGCCTGATTAATCCTGACATCGAGTCAGCTATTCAGGAGGCAAACCAATGGATAACAACCACTCACAACCGCCGGGAAAGAATAGAACGACAGCTGAGCCATATAGAAAACAACGGCGTGCGAGTTGCAGCCATGGCTCTCACGGACCGCGGCATGATAGAACGTGATTTGGAGGCACTTCCGCGGGAACTCTCAGCCCCGCTGAGCAAACGCTGGCAAACTCTGTGTTCCGTGGAAGAACGAGAATTGCAACAACAGAAGGCAGAGTTTGTACAGCAATTACAAGCCCCCCTACCGCCACCACCCACATATACCGGTGAGCCGGACACAGACTTAGCCATTGTCCAACAGCAGATAGAGGACTTCAATACCCGACTCTGGCAGTTTGAAAATGCCCCGGTCAGTTACAAGCTTTCCCCTCAACTGATTTCACCGGTTAAAGAGCGGCTGCAACAGCTGCGCAAGTGTGCCGATGAAATCAGGGCATACCGCCTGCTCACTGCTGACATGAAACGCTGGCGAACCTATGGCCAACATCGGGCAGCAATGCAGAAATACTCACCGGCTGCCTACACGCCTGCGACAACACACATGCGTATTTCCCCCTTCCTACCACCCGAGGAAAATGTGAAGAGCGCATTGCAGGCTGCCGGTTACAAAGTCATAGACAAAGCCCGACAGGCTGCCGCTGTACAGACATTGCTGAAAGGAGGGCCGACTTTCACGCCGGCATATCCCGCAACCATCGAACAGATTCACCTCGTAGAGGACCTTTTCACCGCCCCGTCCCTGTACCGCAGGATATACGAAATTGCTCGCACCAACGGCGAAACAGGCTATACAGAAAAAGCCCCCGGAGTCGATGTTGGCGACAATCGCATATATTTTAAGCGCTCCGATTTGGACCCGCTTCTGAATATTGACAACCGCGAGGTATGCTGGGAAGGGATTGACAATGTAAGCATTCGCACGCTCGATGCCGGCACACTCATGCGCAGTCTGAAACTGCAGAAGGAAAATTTCTTTCTGACAGCCAACATAGCGCAATTGCTTACTCAGACACTGAATTTCAGTCACAAAGAGTGCCCGGCTCTGGCACAGGCCTACGTCTACTACACCTTGCTGAGCCTGCTGGACATACACCAACACCCCCAAATGACCGGCGTGCGCTACAGCCCGACCATGCGCCGCCATGCCGCAGAGTTCACACGACTGGCCAAACGACTGGGACTGAAGTTGAACCACCCGGGTGGCTGGCTGGGTAACACACCGACCGGTAACAGAGCGGAACAGGAATTCCGCGATTGGTTCGCTACTCACAGGGGGGCTGATTACGCAGCAGAAATCAAACAGAACTTCGGCCCGCTGGTCAGAGTCGGACTTCAATACTGCGGCTATATCAGCACCGATGGGAAAGCTGTACTTTTCCGTCAGCTCGATGCCGACACGCCCATCTGGTACATGACC
>JAFURE010000039.1 GCA_017471985.1 Akkermansia sp.
GGTAATGATGGCGCGGGCCTCATTCAACATGGCACCCACCGCAGGCTTGTCTTCCTTCGGCACATTGCGCATGCCCTGCTGCACCTGGGTCAGGGTTCCCTTTTTGCCGAGTATACCCACGCGGGCATCCTCCAGACCTTTCATGTCGGTTATACCGGCAATTCGATCCAGAGCGGCGGCTTGTACACTTGCTATCTGGTCTTTCATAATTTTTGCTCGCGGGAGACTATACGCCCCAATCGCCCCTTGGTCAAGCTTAAAGGCACTCACACAGCACCTTCTGCGTGTCTTAATCCCCAAAATATCCACGGCCCCGTCTCGGGGCCGTTCTTCACCATCTGAGCGCGAGCTCAGATTCTTCACCATGAGCTTACAGCTCATTCTTCACCACGAGCCCTATGGGCGAGTTCTTCACCGCCGGGCCGCAGGACCGGCTTTTCTTTTTCTTTTAAGTTCGGCTATCGCCTCACGGTGAAGAACAGGCTGCGCCTGTGGTGAAGAATGGTCGTTCCGACCATGGTGAAGAACGCCAATCGGCGTGGTGAAGAACTCGCCTGTCGGCTCGTGGATTATTTTGGATTTAGTGCTTGTGGTACGCAGTTTCACCTGCTATACTCAGCACAATATGACAAGTCCACTCTCTCAACAGTCTATGCAATTTGCAGTGGATATTATACGCCTGTGTGACAATATTCACAACCGTGGTCCCCTCAAAAACCAACTGCTGCGCTCTGCCACCAGCATAGGTGCCAATATCCACGAAGCTCAATATGGCTATAGTCGTGAAGACTTTATATTCAAATTGCAGTTGTCGTTGAAGGAATGCAACGAGACTCACTACTGGCTGGAATTGCTGATTCGGTCGGAAACGATTACGAAGGAGGCAGCTGCGCCTTTGATTAATCAGTGCAGTCGTCTGCGTTATATGTTGATTAAGTCGCTGAATACTGCGAAGTCCACTCCCTAAATCCACGCCCCTGCAAGGGGCGTTCTTCACCATCTGAGCGCGAGCTCAGATTCTTCACCGCCGGGCCGCAGGACCGGCTTTTCTTTTTCTTTTAAGTTCGGCTTACGCCTCACGGTGAAGAACAGGCTTGCGCCTGTGGTGAAGAATGGTCGTTCCGACCATGGTGAAGAACGCCATTTGGCGTGGTGAAGAACCGCCCACTGGGCGGTGGATGGGGAAGGGTTTCCCTTCCCCATTACGTGTGCGCGTAGCGTCATTTTGCCCGTTTGTCTACATTTTTTTGCGTTATTTTGTAATTTTTTTGCATTTTTCCTAAAATTGCGCTTGACGTCCCGGTAAAAAGGAGTATTATTGGCGCACCTCACCGTAACGAGGGAAATCGATAGAAAGGAACACAAGCAAAATGATCAAGACAATCGCCATCATTCTGGGTCTCACCGCTGTTACCGCCACCGCCAATACTCTGCCCCCCACCCCGGAGGCACCCGCGGCTGTGCTGCGCTAAGCACCCCCGTTACACGCTCACTGACAGCATGTAAAACAGCATGCTGTCCCACAGGGGCGAAATACACGGCGGGTTCTTATGCCCGCTGATTCTGATAAATGACAATCCGGTAGCCCCCAACGCTATCGGCTTTTTGTTGCCCTGATTTCTCGGGCATTCGGCCGCATGAGACTACCCCATATTGATGAAAAACAATTAACCAAACTTAGATATTATGATTACTATTCAAGGCCAATATGCGTCGGCCCGTGTCATGATTGATGAAATCGATGCCGATACCCGTCGCCAGATTTACCACATACTCGCTGCACCCGTGAGTGCCGGCAGTCACATAGCCATTATGCCCGACACCCACGCCGGCAACAACTGTGTGGTGGGCTTCACCCAGCGGCTGAATGCCGCCGGTGCAGTCTCCCCCAACATGCTGGGGGTGGATATCGGCTGCACGGTATCGCTGCTGCCCCTGGGCGAGGTCGGTGGCATAGACTTCCCGGCGCTCGACTCCTACATACGGGCCAATGTTGCCGTGGGCGTGGGCGAGTACCGTGCCACCCTGCCGCTGCGCAGCATACGCAACCGGTTCAAGGACACGGTGCAGCTCATCGAGGACGCCGAGCGTCTGCTGGCAGAGGACGGCGAGCGCGGGCGCGGTATCTCCCCGCTCACCCAGCTGGGCTCTCTGGGCGGCGGTAACCACTTCATATCGCTCAACCGCTCACAGCAGAGCGGGGTCGTGTACCTGGGCGTGCACTGTGGCTCGCGCAACTTCGGACTGCGCGTGAACAAGCTCTACCAGCACCTCGCTGCCGAGTACCGTGCACAGCAGGGCTACGGCGGTACGCCCGAAATGGCCTACCTCGACCGCAACAGCCCCTACTACGAGCACTACCTCACCTGCGTGCATGCCTGCCAGCAGTTCGCGCGACTCAACCACCTCATCATTCGCGAGGCCGTGGCACGCTACTTTGCCGACATGCACAAGCTGCCCGTGCTCAAGGATGTGGACGGCCCCGCCATGGTGTCCATGCACAATTACCTGGACCTGCAGGGCATGGTACTGCGCAAGGGCGCCATACGTGCCGCCGAGGGCGAGCCCGTGGTCATTCCCTTCAACATGAGGGACGGCATCGGCATAGGCACCGGCCGTGGCAATGAGGAGTGGAACCACAGCGCCCCGCACGGCGCCGGCCGCCTGCTGACCCGGGCAGAGGCCCGCGCCTGCATCGACCGCGCTGCCGCCGAGAAAGACATGGCCGACCACGGCGTCTTCACCACCAGCCTCGCCTACGCCATCGACGAGGCCCCCGACGCCTACAAACCCATGCACCTCATCCGCAGCGCCATCGCCCCCGCCGTCGACCTCCACGAAGTCCTGCCCGAAATTTATAACCTGAAGGGCAGGTAAGGGGCAGGCAAATACACGGCTTACAGAAACGAAGATAAAATGCCATATCTGACATCTTATGCTTGACAAGATGTCGGATATGGCATATTATAAAACC
>JAFURE010000040.1 GCA_017471985.1 Akkermansia sp.
GTGGACGTGCATTTGCGCAATGGTGCAGATGTGAATGCTGTTGCACATGATGGCATTACTCCCATCATGCTGGCGGAGAGTATTGAAATGGAGCCGCTGCTGAAAGCCGGGGCCGATGTGCTTGCCGTCGATGCCGCAGGAAATTCAGTTTTGCATCATTTTGCTTCCCGCTATGACCGTTGGGGCTACGATTCTGATGAGCTGGCTGCCGTATTGGCTGCAGGGGCTTCTCCTGATGCTAAGAACCACGACGGTAAGACCCCGTCGGATTTATTGCGTGAGCGAGGGATTCGCTACAAATGGGATATCCTTTCAGAGTTGTCCAATGAGCGAGATCGTTACAAAACCAGCTATGCCACTTTACTTCAGGATATGAATGCGGCGTTGGAGATGCTGGATAGTTCAAAAAAAGGAAAATAAATAACTGAGTCAATATCTATGAAGTTTCATTTGAACGACTGCCTTTTCTTGTTTAGTTCAGTGGCTCTTTTGCTGGTAGGATGTGACAATGAACCACACTACAGCTCACAGGCCGAGGTGCTGGCACGACTGGCTGAACCATCAAAGTGCACGGATAATGAGTTTCTTGCGTTGGTGAAGAAATGTCCCGAAGCCGTGAACGATTACGTGCGTGGGGAGGTGTATTACACACCGTTGCACGCGGCAGCCTCATGGGGAGCTACTGCCAAGGCTCAGGCTTTGCTCGATGTCGGTGCAGATGTGAATGCTGAAACCGAGGATTGCTTCACACCGCTGCATTTGGCTGCTTACAGAGGGCATGTGGATGTGGTAAAGCTGTTGCTCGCTGCCGGGGCGGACGTTCATGCAGAGACTGAGAACGGGCATACAGCGTTGCATATATCCGCGTACAGGGGGCATGTGGATGTGGTAAAGTTGTTGCTTGCTGCCGGGGCGGATGTGAATGCCGATGATGCCGAGGACGATTATACCCCGCTTCTGCTTGCCTCCATTGCCGGACATGCAGAGGTGGCAAAGCTGCTGCTCGATGCCGGGGCTGATGTGGAGGCTGAGTTGGACAAGGCTGGGCAGACTCCCCTTTGGCTGGCTGCTCTCAATAACCATGCCGATACCATTCGAGTACTGATGAAAGCAGGAGCAGACTCTACTCGTGCCTGCACTTGGTACAACTCGACCCCGCTGATGGTGGCTGCTCGTGCCGCTAAGGCAGAGGCTGTAAAGGCTCTGCTTGAATGTGGTGCCGATGTGAACCTCCTGACCCCTAATCCCCATAGGCAGGGAAAACCCATGATGACAGCCCTGGGAGAGGCTTGTTATTGGGGTGCCGGGGGCGCGGAGCAACAGCATGTGGAAATTGTCCGCCTATTGTTGGCCGCCGGGGCGAATCCTGTTATGCCCCCGGAAAGTACGTCTGTCGAGGACCAGCCCGTTTGCGGAGCTTATGTCGGTGGCAATATAGAATTGCTGCAGGTACTGTGCGAGGCAGGAGGTCTGCGTGGCATAGAGGACGCAGTGCGAGCCATTACCATCGATAAAGACCTCGCTGATCATGAATCTTTACAGCAGAAATTAGGCTGTGATATTCCTGAGCATCCGAGTGATATAAGAAAACGAGAGGTGCTTCTGCGCTATCTTCCCACAAGGTGAGTTTGCTTATATGACTGATTCTTATTTGATAGCGGAGCATATAATAGGGATATCCCAGATATTTATTTCCTGTTACGCTGCCTATTATCTGCTGGGGCGCAAAATGTGTACCCAGCAGCAGATGTTGCAGACCTCGAGCTTGGTGACAGCATTGGCACTCGTGGGAATCTATCTGCATTGGTATATCACGTTTTTGCCACCCTTATTTTACGGCCCTTTTTCCCTGCTGGTGGTTGGACTCTGTGGCAAATATATGTTGGGATTCCGCATCGGGCGTGCGTTGGGGGCGATGGGGCTGTTCTTCGTATTTGAGTTGCTGTTGATGGTTCTCCTGTTTTGTGCAGCTCCGGAGGTTAGTGTCTGACCGCAAAAGAGTTTGCAATGAAAGAGTAGCAAGATACAATACAAACTGTATAATCTGTGGATAGCGGTATGTACTTATATACTTTCTTGCTGGTGGGCACGTGTATTGTTTTCGGGGCGGTATTCATGCCTCAGCTAAGCTCGTTAGGGCGTCATTGATAAAAACACATCGCCCGCTTGGTGCGGGCGATGTGTAATGGGGGATAACTCGCTTTTTCTTCAGCGCACGAAGTGGGTCCAGGCGCGGGGCTCATCGAGGGTGGGGTGAGCGGGGCCGTTGGCAATGCACTGCATCATCCATGCCAGATTGCGACCGAGGTTACGCATGGTCTGGCAGCCCTCCGGGTCCATTTGGACTTCACCGGGGCGCATGCCGTAAATCATGTTCCAGTAGAATGAGCTGACGAGCGGCTGGTTATTGTAAGTGATGTACTTGTTGAGCCTGTCGAGAGTGGTGGAGGCACCACCGCGACGGGCCACAGCGATGGTGGCGCCGGGCTTGTAGGCCAGTTTGCTGCCGGCGGAGTAGTACAGGCGGTCGAGCAGGGCGCAGAGCGAGCCGTTCGGGCCGGCGAAGTAGGTGGGGCTGCCGATGACGATGGCGTCCACCTCATCCAGCTTATCGTAAATGGTGTTGTAGAGCTCATCATTTATACCGCAGCGGCCGGTTTTCAGACAACGGCGGCAACCGATGCAGCCTTGGACAGCCTTGGTGCCTATCTGAATGATTTCCGCCTCGGCTCCGCCTGCGCGAAGCCCCTCTGCTACCATGCTGAGTGCGTGAAATGTGTTGCCTGCGGCGTTCGGACTGCCATTGATGAGGAGAGCTTTCATACGCCGTAAAGAGTAACATAAATACGCCTGAGCCGCAAGAAAAAAGGCTTGCAAATATCAGCCTGTCTGTTATGCTGTCGTTCAGTACAACTTATCTTATATCATCATGAAACGTTTGCTTGCTTTTCTGCTCATGCTGTTGGGAATCGGCTCCGCAGCTCATGCCGAGGTGCTGAGGGGGCGCTGCGAATACGTGCAGGATGGCGATTCTCTGCGACTGATTGTTGACGGCAGCGGCGAAAAGGTGCGCGTGCGTTTGCATGGTGTCGATGCACCCGAGAAAAATCAGGAGTTCTCGGCTCAGTCTCGCAAGAAACTTGAAAAACTCACACGCGGTAAGCGCTTGCGTATTGAGGTTCAGGATATTGATAAGTATGACCGCTACGTGGGTAAGGTTTACGTGGGCAAGGTTTACGTGAATCTGGAGATGGTGAAGGCCGGCCTTGCCTGGTACTACGGCCACCATGCGGATAAAGTGGCCGATGCCGATTTGGCTGCTGCCGAGGCGGCTGCTCGGAAGGCACGTCGCGGACTGTGGAGCGATGACAGCGTGATGAACCCGCGCGACCACAGGCGCATTCACGGTACGGTGCACGACCCTAAATAAGGGCTACGATTACCTGTAACAAAGTTTAACTCGGAACCGGCTTAAAATTGGAGTTTGTCCACCTATCCCCAAGGCGTCAGCCTTGGTCTTCACCATGCGCGCAGAGCATTCTTCACCACCGTGCGTAGCAAGGTTCTTCACCGCGGGCTTTAGCCCGCTTTTCACCCGGCCGAAGGCCGTTATACAATTTTATTTCCCCTGCGAGCGAAGCGAGCCATACTTTAAAACCCGCGCTTGCGCGGGTGACATATGAGAGCATGGGGCGTAAGCCCCATGTCAACCGATAAAAAATATGAGAACCCACACTTGTGTGGGTGGCATAAACCGTTGATACAAAATGGTGCCATGTATTCACCGCATTATATCAGAGCCACCGTTTATGCCACCCGCACCTTGTGCGGGTTCCAATATGTTTTTCATTGCTAACCGGGGGCTTACGCCGCCCGGCTACCATATGCCACCCGCGCAAGCGCGGGTTCTGATATTTGGCGGGCAAAGCCCGCGGCCCGCCACAGCGTAGCAAGCAGCCCGAAAGGGCTGACGCGAAGCCGGGAACTCTCAAATTCGTAAATCGTCCCTCGTTCTTCTACAAATTGCTTTTTGTCGAGTTTTTGATGTCGGGGGGCCGTTAGTGGCTTGTCTGACTGGCACTTGCGAGCAATTCGGCAGCTTTTGCCGCGCAGAATGCCACACAGCGTTCGCAGGGGCGGGCATCGTAGTACGCCTGAGTACGCTCGCTCGGGCGAGCGCTCTCGGTGGTTCCCTCCTGCAGTTGCAGGAGTTCGCGGCAGGTCAGGGTGCCGAACTCAGCGGTAAAGGCCACAGCCTGTTCCCGAACCAGTGAGAACACGCGCTCCTTATCCTCGGGAACTCCGGTCAGATTGCCTTTGCAATAACCTGCTACGAGGGTGAGCCCGCTGAATGCCCCGCACATGCCGCGCATGCGCCCTACGCCGGCGCCGAATCCTGCCGCAAGTCGCAGTGCCAGTTCCTCACTCAGTCCGACTTCCGTGGCAAATACAGCAAACACCGACTGAGCGCAGTTGAACCCACGGTGAAAATAGCTCAGTGCCTTTTCTGCAGCAAGTTGTTCCGTCATGATTTTGCCGTATCAGCTGCGGCGGGGCTTTTTGGTGAATCGGGAGAAGAAGGGAGCATCGCCACCATCGCGGCGGTTGCCACGCTCACGGCGCTCATTGCGGTCGTTCTTTTCGCGGCGCGGGCCGTTGCCGTAGCGCTCGCCGCGTTCAAATCGGCCGCCCTTTTCGCTCCTGCCGGGGTAGGAGGAACCGGTGCGGCGGTCGCGCACATGAACGGTGGGGCGGCTGTCGGCCTCGGGCTTCTTGTCCTCGCGCACGTTGACTTCGTACCCGCAGATGGAGCAGGTGGAAAGGCGCTCTATGAGCTGCGGCGCAATTTCCGGTGTGACTTCAATCAGCGTGTGTTTCAGGAAAATCCTGATATCGCCCACACTGCCCTTGGGGGCTCCGCCTTCGTTGTAGAACAGACCTGCCACGTCCTTGGGGCGCAGCCCGATGAGCTTGCCGCCATTCATGAAAAGAGTGGTGCTCTCCTGCAGGCTGCTCCAGTCATTGCCTTTTTCGGCGGCAGGCTGGTGCTCGCTGTCGGCATTCTCGCGCTTGTTGTAGCGGCTGGGGCGGTCTTCGGGGATAAACTGCAGCTCGCAGCTGCCCTTGGCTGCCAGCAGGTTGAACATGGCGGCTATCAGTTGCTCGGCAGGCATGTCGATGTCCTTCAGCTCCTCGGGCAGTTCCGGCCCCTTCGCGGCCTGCTCAAGAATGTCATCGACAAGAGCCTCCTTACGGGCTTCCTCGACCTGCCCGGCAGTCATGACTTTCTCGCGCTGCATGTGGGTACCGATAAAGCGCTCAATACGAGCCAGCAGGGAGAAGTCGCGGCGACCGATGAAGGTGACGGCCTTGCCCTTGCGCCCGGCTCTGGCTGTGCGGCCGATGCGGTGCACGTAGTCCTCGGGGTCGCGGGGCAGCTCAAAGTTTACCACGATGTCTACATCATCAATATCAAGCCCGCGGGCGGCGATGTCGGTGGCCACTAGCACGTTCAGATTGCCGCGGCGGAAGGAGTCCATTACGCGCTCACGCAGGGTCTGGGGCATGTCGCCATGCAGGCGGTCAACGGAATAACCGCGTGCCAGCAGTCCGTCCACCACGTCATCCACCACTCGCTTGGTGTTGGCGAAAACCAGGCCGCGCTTCATACGCCCCATCTCAATCAGGCGGCTGAGTACTTCAATTCGGGAGGAGAACACAACCTCGTATACGCTCTGCTCGCAGGTGGGAACGGTGAGTACCGGGCGCTCGATGGTAATCTCCTGCGGGTTTTTGGAAAGTCGGTTAATGAGCGCACGGATGGCCGGCGACATGGTGGCCGAGAAGAAGAGGGTCTGGCGCTCTTCCGGCAGCAGTGCCACCACGCGGTCAATGTCTTCCTGGAATCCCATGTCGAGCATTTCGTCGGCTTCATCCAGAATGAGGGTGGTGATGTTTTCTGTCGGCAGTTCTCCCTGTTCCATGAGGTCAATCACGCGGCCGGGTGTACCCACGACAAACTGCACACCGCGGTGCAGGGCTGCCAGCTGGGGCCCGAACGAGGCTCCGCCGTAAATCGGTACGGCCGACACACCATCGAGGAACAGAGCCAGTTTGTCTACCTCGCGGCATATCTGTACTGCCAGCTCACGGGTCGGTGCCAGGCACAGCACCTGAACGCCGCGCAGTGACGGGTCGATGTTTTCCAGTGCCGGTATGGAGAATGCCAGCGTCTTACCCGAGCCGGTGTGCGACAAACCTACGATGTCGTGCCCCTCCAGTGCAGGCGGAATGGCTTGCTCTTGAATGGGGGACGGGGTGTCGAAGCCAAGCACTTCGATGGCTTCCAGAATTTCCGGGCATATACCGAGTTGAGAGAAAGACATAGACGCGGGGAAGAATGCCCGATTATTACGCATTTGTAAAGCATTTTTTTTGCCAGTGCGCCTAAATAGTGGGAGACGGGTTATTCCGCGGGCTGATTTTCGTATGCCTGCACCTTGTAATGGCGGCGCAGGAGGGTTTGGGGTTCAGTGGCATCTGACCCGCTGGGGGCGAACTGTAGCTCAAAACTCACGCCGAAGTAGTTGTGGGACTCGCCGCACTTGATGGCAAAGAAGGGAGCCCCGGGGGGGAAGAGGTGAGCCATGTCGCTGACCGTGCTGTCGCGTATCCATTCTTCCTGTGAGCCCGGTATATCGTGGCGGAATATCTCCTGCGAGTCGGGTGAATACCGCGCCGGGAAGGAGAAGAGACGCAGCAGTTTGTTATCATCGTTGATGTCGCGTATAGCCAGCAGCAGGGTTCCGGGGCGGCCGGTGTTGGCATAGACTTCAGCCTGGTAAATCCCGTACTGGTTATTAGGCTCAACGACCCGCAGTCCCGGTGTCGAGCCGCGGCGTTTGCGTTTGCCGGTACACATGCGCTCGAGTGTCTCCTCAGTCGGGTTTTCCGCCAGTTTCTGAACCTGACTGTCAATGGTCGTTATGGCTGCATTGATAGCCTTTTGCGCAGTATCTCTGTGCTTGGTGCCGCGCCAGGCCAGCAGCAGGTGGTGTTTGCCTGAGAGCATGAGCGCAATGTCGGGCAGCTCTTCGTTCTCGGCGGTTGGCTGGGGGAAGGCATCACCGGGTTTGACCGGCACGAAACCATCGGGCAATTGCTCGCCTTCGGCCACGGTGCGGAAGGTGGCGTGCACGGTGCCCGGTATACCGCCGCTTGACGGGGGCACCAGCACGACATGCCCGGGCCGGGTGTAGAAGGTGTCGCCTTTGTCTGCGTAAGCCCAGCGCGGAGAGCGCGTGATATAGGCGGTCAGCAGTTCCTCGTGTTCTTTTTCGAGTTTTTCGAGGTTGGGAACCGCGGCGATAGTATTTGCCTGACTGGTTTCCGGGTCAATGGGTATCACCAGCGAGGCCGGGCTGGTAATGTTTTCGGTCGGCTGGTGAAGGATGGCTGTCTCCTGTATGGGTTGCCTCTCTGCTGTTTCGTAGGGGGAGGGTACATCGGCCTCGATGGCCATTTCTACGAATATCAGCACCCCGATACCCCAGATAGCACTGCAGTATATAAGCTGTAGAAAGGCCTGCAGGTTTTTGATTCTGAGCAGAAAATGGGTGCAGGTAATCAGCAGGATGACGACGGATGCAAGCACGCTGCCCGCTATGATTTGCCCCAGCTGCGGCAGCACGGGGGCGAGAAAATCAGGGTAGCTCTCTTCCGGCCAGAGAATGGGTATACAGGCCAGAAGAGCCGTGGCTGCACAGCAGATATGCAGAATCCAGGTTGTACCGAGTACGGTGCTGAGCCGGGAGGAACTCATCTTTCTTCTGCGGGCGGGGCGGCAAACTGGGCAGGATGCTCCAGAATGTAGCGCGACATGATCATGCGGGGGCTGGGCGGCGGCTGCTCAATATAGCGATGGTGAGCCGCCTGAATGGTGTACGGGTCGGCTGTGAGCGAGCCCTCGGCTGTGATGAGTTCGGAGACGATAGCAGCGTGTTTTCTGAGCTTCATGCTGTTGAAGGAGGCCACAACCCGCTTGACGATATCAATGTTCAGGCTGCTGATGTCGCCGCTGTTGAGCGCGGTATCCACCACGGCGCATTCGTAAATCTTGCGTTGCTCGGGTGACATCGCGGCGCTCTCCGGTGCATCCTGTGCGCCAAAGGCACTTTCGAGCGCCTCGGGGGTGGGCAGGGGGAGATTCTGCCGCCGCAGCAGGAGCTTGTATGCGCGATAGGCTAGTTCGGCTTCATTGCCTTTAGCGTATTTCTGTATGAGCGGCAGGGTGTCATCGCCCTGTTGGCGTTCAAGCATTTCGAGCAGTATGCCCATGGGCTGTGCCGCAAAGCAGTCAATCATTTCATCCGGCGAGGTCGGCAGCATGGTGTCGAGCTTTTTCAGCGCTTTGCGTATGGCGGCAGGGTCAACATCCCATTCCAGCAGGTTCAGGGCATCCAGCACCTGCGAGGGCTTTTCCTCCAGAAAATGCTCACCGTGTTCCCAGTAATTGAGCTCATTAACGAATTTTGCTGCGCGCTCCCGGTCGGCCAGGCGCATGAATGCCAGCAAGTCACAGACGGCCGGGTAGGAAAACCGCCGTGTGCTTTCCGTTGAAATCATATCGGTGAGCCGTTTTTCTGCTCGCTCGTAAGCCGGTGCACAGTATTTGCGGATGAGGTACTCCCGGCAGGCCTCATGCGAGGTGAGGGTGGCCTGTTCCGTTCGTTTGCGAATGTAGCTGTAGAAGGCCATCGATTCGTAGGGAATACGCACGGCCAACTCCTTGGGCAGCAGATTTTCTTCGCTGAGTCTCTTGAGGAGCTCGGGTTTGCTCTGCAGGTAGAAAGCGGCATTGCATCCTTTCCTGTTTTCCAGCAGTATATTGGCTCTGTGCTGCAGCAATAGCACAATGGCATCGTCCACGGCCTTGGCGAAATGAGGGTCGGTCGTGTAGCGATAGTCCATTTCGATAGGCGCACAGAGGTGCAGCAGCGGTGTGTTGCCCTCGCTGTCCTGTACATTGGCATTAGCGCCGTCCTGCAGGAGGGTGCGCAGCTGCTCCAGAGATTCTGCGCCCGAGAACCCTGCGGCAACATTCAGCAGATTAAGGGGTAGCGGCACCTGCTCGGCAGGGTGCGCCGGTTCCGGGCTGCCGGCTGCACTGTCTTGCGCGCTCAGATTGAGTGCGCAGAGAATGAGTGCTGTAAGAATGATTCGCATGGGGCTGGGCATTATTGAGCGGCATCCTCTGCAGGGGCTGCCAGGATTTCATCTTTGTGCTGCAGCAGGAATTGGGCTGTGGCTATTTCGAGTTCATAAGCCCAGAGGTGCTGGGTGGCCATAATTTCATCCAGTTGTTCCGGATGGCTGAGGTGAGTGATAATCTGCCGGTAGATTTCGGCTACGTGGGGCAGTCCGAGTTCCTGAATGGCCGCGACAAAGGCGTCCATTTCCTCCGTTGACATGTCCCCGTACCAGAGCCGCTCGATGGAGGTAAGCAGCAGGGCCTTCTGCAGAAGCGGTGTGTCGGCGCTGCGCTTGTGCTCAGCTAACCAGTCGGCCACTCCGCCGTCACTGGCTGCGGGCAGGCCTTCCTTGTACAGGCGGGCGCTCAGGGCACCGGCTTTGATAGCCGGCCGGTCATCCTGACTGAGCTGCTCAATGAGCGCGTCGCTGTCTGCGGCTCTGCCCAGAAGTTCCGTCAGAATGGCGGCTTGTTCGTAGGCGCCGTTTTTCTGGCATTCCTCAGCAACCGTGAGCAGCAACTCCTTGGGCAGAATAATGCTGCGGGTGTCCTGCAGAGCATAAAGGAGTGCAGAGGTGATGTGATTGTGCGGTTTCATGGCCTGTGGGTCCTTCCACAGGGGCATGTTGGCGATGATGGCCGAGGTCTTGTCCGCATCCGTCTGCGCCATCAGGATGACGGCGTTTCGCAGGGCATCGGTGTAGATTTCCTGCTCGCGGAGCTCATCGGTGGGGTTGAGCAGGGTGGCAATGGTGTCGAAGTACGGTGCTATGGCCTCTGCGTCAGGGCGAGTCAGGGCGGCACGGCAAACATCGGCCGCCAGGTATTCCCCGCTGCGTATTTCCATGGCGGGCGGCGTGAAACTGAAGCCTCTCTGCTGCAAAGCCTGCAACAAATCGCTGTTCCCTTTTATGAGGTCATAGGCGGAAAATCCGGGGTAATCCGGCTCCTTATCAATTCGCAGGTAGGGGTTAGCACCCTTGTTGAGCAGGTATTCGGCCAGTTCGAGCGCGGCATCTCCCATGCCGTTCTCTTTCAGTGTGCTGTAGCCGGTTGCCAGGCAGAACAGTGCCGTGCGACCCACTTCATCGGGGGCGTCTGCCGGGGCTCCGCTCTCTATCAGATAGCGCGCACAGGCCAGGTGCTCGCCGGTGTAATAGCCGTCACTCATACGTGCCACGGTGGGCAGCAGGGCATAATCCGCCGGGGTGATTCCTCCTTTTTCGTTCAGCAGTCGGGTGAGGGTACTCAGCCAGCCGCGATAGGCACACTCCTGCAGCTCATTGCCGCTGCGGGGCACACCTATGTCGAGCAGGTGAGCATAAACCTCCTCATGGGCGCAGGCCAGGCAGGCATTGTACGCCAGTCCGGTTTCGGCAGAGCCCGGGGTTGCCAGCGAGGCTCCGGCTGCTACCAGCACATCAACGAGTGAGTTGATTTCCTGCGCTGTGGCATCGGGCGCATAGTCGGTTGTAAGGGCGTAGAGCAGGGGTGTTTCGGCCGGGCTGCCCTCCATCATGGTCGGGGCATTCGGGTCGGCGCCGTCTTGAATCAGGCAGCGAGCCAGCTCGGCCTTTTTCAACATACAGGCAATGTGCAGAATGCTGTATTTGTTGGTGTTTGAATGATAGGTGGGGTCTGCTGTCTGAATGAAGTTCTGCACGACCTCCAGCAGTTCCTCGGGAGCATAGTCCACCATCCAGTCCGTTGCGGCGAGGGCTTCGAGCTCCACTCGCAGCTCCATGAACTGACCCGCAGCCTCGGGGGTGGCGCTGCCTTTCTGCCCGCCGCCGTCGCAACCCGACAACAGCCCGGCAATCACCAGTGCAATACCCAATCTACAGCATGCTCTCCTCATGCACGACATTCTAGCACAAACTTTGCTCCTTCTCAAGTAGGAAATGCACGGCAATCGCATTTACCACATAGCTGTCCCCAAAGCGTTCTGAAGTGTGGCAATTTGTGGAAGTACTGGTTACGAGGTACAAAGGACTAAGTGTAAAGTTCCGCGGCTTACGCCGCAAGGTTGCAGGGGGCTTCGCGTCTCGCTTCGCTCACTTGCTACGCCCACCCGGGGGGGGAGCTTAGCCATGGCGACTGCCCGCGCTTTAATGCGCGGCCTGCTACGCCCGGGTGGGCTAATCAACGAGAAGCCCCCAGACGCAGACGAAGCCGGGGCGTAAATGTAGCTCCTGCCTCGCTGGTTGCGGCGCAGCCGCCTAGCTCAACACTTGTCTCGTCTATTCTTCCCTGGCAAACTCCAATTTGTCGAGCTGTATGGCGAACCGAAGGTGAGCGGAATTCAAAAGCCCGAGGTACGAGGGCGGTAGCTCAATAGGCAGGGGCGTAAGCCCCTGCAGCGAGTACAAAAAGAACATGAGCCCTGAAAGGGCGGCAGAAAC
>JAFURE010000041.1 GCA_017471985.1 Akkermansia sp.
CACAGAGGGGGCTTTTCCTAAAAGTGATTTCTAAAGTAACCTTATTTACTCTGCTTCAATATATAAACCATCAAGAAAAACGTTCGCTTTGTCAGCTACGCTACACGTTATCCGCCTAATTTCTAATTATGCCAACGCGTGTATATATGATAGTACGTATCATTGCTGTAATGGCAACAAGTGCTGTGTTGCTGGGCTTGCTGAGCACCTGCAGAACCCGTACTGAACCCGAACCGCAGGTTCAGTCGGCGGAGCTCCGGCTGGTGATGAAGTCATACAAGGCTCGCGGAAAGCGATATGTACCCATGAATGCTCAGCAGGCACTGAAATACAGGGCTGAGGGTATCGCTTCGTACTACGAGGCGAACGGCTCTCGCGGTGCACTCGGGGAGCGCCTGAGAAAGGGTGAGTACTATGCTGCTCACCCCACACTGCCCATGCCCTGCAGGGTGCGCATTACCAACCTGAGCAACGGTAAGAGCTGCGAGGCTCGTGTGGCTGACCGCGGGCCGTTCTCCAGCAAGCGACTGATTGATGTAAGCTCGGCTGTTGCCAGAGATTTGGGCTTCATGCGCAAAGGGTTGCAGAAGGTCCGGGTGGAGGTGATTTCTGTGGGTGATGGCCCCCATCAGCTCAAGGCAAAGCGCGATGATTGAGTTGGTTCGCTTGTGTTATTTTGCCATCATACATTTTTTCCTTTTCCGCCGAGCAGCGGGTATGTTAGTCTGAGAATATCATGTTACGCAAAATTTCTCTCGTTTCGATTCTGGTTGGGGCATTGCTGAGCTCCTGCCAGCAGTATCAGTTTGAGCCCTATCGCGGCTACAAAAAGGCTCCCTATACCCTGAAGGGGGAGCGCTATGTGCCGATGGATGTCAATACCGCACTTCATTACACCGAAGATGGTATTGCCTCGTATTACGAAGCCGATGGTGCTCGCGGCGCTATCGGTCAGCGCTTGTATGAGGGCCAGTACTATGCTGCCCATCGCACGCTGCCCTTGCCCTGTCAGGTACGCATAACCAATCTGAACAACGGTCGCAGCTGCCAGGCGCGTGTAGCCGATCGCGGGCCTTTCATTCATGGCCGCCTGATAGATGTGAGCTCGGCCGTGGCAGAGGAACTCGGCTTTACCCGAAAAGGACTGGAGCGAGTGCGGGTTGAAGTGCTCTGGGTGGGTGATGGTAAATACCGTGTTAAGCCCTGATGAAAATAAGACACGCAAACACCTCATTTAGCGCTTGCCCTCATGGGGGGTGGCGTGCTATTATAGTGAAGTCATGAGAATGAATCTGCATCTGCTTTTGTGTGCCGCGGCCGTGCTGCCGCTGACCATGTGTCAACAGTATAATAACGGTTTGTTGCCTGCCGGTTCATTGCAGGCTGCTGACCCTCAGGCGGATGCGTTGTTGAGCGAGGCAAAGGCTTTCGTGGCTGCCGGTGAGTTGAGCAAGGCAAAGAGTAAGTTGAAGGATATAGCGCTCAATCATGCATATGCCCCCTGTGCTCCCGAGGCCAGATTGCTGCTCGGCGATGTGTATGAAAAACAGGGTCTGCCGCGAGATGCCTTCAACGAATACGAGAAGGTGGTGACTCGCTATCAGAATAGCCCTTTGTATACTAAAGCTCTTGACCGTCAGCTGGCTATGGCTATGGCTGCCGCTGAGGGGGAGCTGCAGGTCAGTGTGCTGGGCTTGTGGAAGGCGGAGCTTGAAAGCTCTGCCGTAGAACAGTGGCTGGCAAGTGTTATCACGAATGCTCCCTACAATGATATGGCTGCCACCGCTACCTCTATTCTGGCCCGTTACAGACTGCGCAAGGAGCGCTATGAGGAGGCTGCTCTCACTTTCGCTGAACTTGTGGAGAAATATCCCGACAGTCGTTATGCACCCGAGGCTCAGCTTATGGTTGCCCAGATTTGGGCTGCCAGTCGCACACGCGGCGACCAGAATATGGCCAATCTTGCTCGTGCGCAGGAGGCATACGAAGAGTTCTCTCTGCGATTCCCCGGCCATGCAGATGCCGGCAAGGCATTGACCGAAGCCTCCAACGTGCGCCGTCTGCTCATTCAGCAGGAGCTTGAGACCGGGCGCTACTATCTGGACCGTGCCCGTGAGTACGATTCCGCCATCTTCTGTCTGGAAAACGTTATTCGCCAGAAATCCATCAATCCTGAGGCCGCGCGCGAGGCTGAGACCCTGCTGCAGAAGGCCAGAACACACAAAGCTAACGCCAATCGGAAATCATGAAACGACTTCTCTGCCTCGGGCTCGGCCTGTTGACTCTATCTCTCGGCTCTTGTGGCTACCATGCCGGTGGTCTGGTAAATAAGAAGTTGGAAGGGGTGAAGACATTCTATGTGACAATGTTCGATAACCTCACCACTTATCCGAATGCCGGCATGCTGATGACCTCGGCCATTGGTAATTCCCTGCAGGCGGACGGCACCTTCCGAATGGCCGCTCCCGGTGTGGCTGATGTTGAGATTTCCGGTTCTGTGACCAGTGTTACTATTGAGCAGTCTTTGGTAGACTGGAAGGACACCCACCTGAGCCTTGAGTTCCGTATCACCATGCAGGTGGACTATAAAGTTAAGCGAGTGTCTGATGGTAAGGTTATAAAGGAGGGAACGGCCTCCGGCGACGGCTCCTATTACAATACCGGCGGCAATGTGCAGTCCGGGCGGGATGCTGCGCTTTCCTATGCCGCACGAAAAGTTGCCGAGGAGATTGTGGCCTCATTCACCACGCCATGATATCGTACCCCGTCAGCTTTGTAGGCCTGCCTATAGGCAACAGAGAGGACATAACCCGCCGTGCGCTCGAAGTGCTCGGCTCGGTGGATTGTATTTGCTGCGAGGATACCCGCAACACCGGCATGTTGCTGAGCCACTACGGCATACGCAAGCCCTTGCTCAGTCTGCATGAGCACAATGAGAGCGCCCGAGCCCCTGAAGTGGCGGCCCGTGCGCTGGCAGGCGAAACCTTTGCCGTGGTGACAGATGCCGGCATGCCCGGGGTCTCTGACCCGGGGTACAGGCTCATACAGGAGCTGAAGGCCCGCGAGGTGGCATTTACCGTGTTGCCGGGGCCCTCGGCTGTTGTGACGGCACTTGTGGGCTCGGGGTTGCCGAGCGATGCTTTCTTCTTCGGCGGATTTCTGCCCGTCAAATCAGGTAAGAAAGGGCAGGTGCTGCAGGCGGCCCTCGCGGCATCTCACACGAGTATTTTCTACGAATCACCGTACCGCATTGTTAAAACGGTGAATGCAATTGCCGAGCTCGACCCGGCTGCACCCATTTGTGTGGCAAGGGAGCTTACAAAGGTATTTGAAACCTATCACCGGGGTACTGCTGCTGAGCTTGCAGCAGAGTTTGCAGCCCGGCCTCCCAAGGGCGAAATTGTGCTGCTGATAGGCGGTACGAATGCTCCGCGACCTGTTGCAGGCGAATAATGGCGCAAAAAATGCGCCACTGCAAGCATTTTCAAGAAAAAAGGCTTGCCATGGCGCATGGGAAAGGGTACAATGCCGCACCGCGATTCCGCCCGGTGGTGCACAGGCGCCCCGTTAACCACCGGCGATGGGGCCTTGAGGAGCCGCGGCAACATATTAACCAAAACAATATACAATGAGTATTTCTGAACTGGAGGCCCTTATTGATTCCGGGTTTCCGACTTTCCGTACGGGTGATATCGTGAACGGTACCATCCTTGAGATCCGTCCGCAGGTTGTTCTCGTAGACATCGGTTACAAGTCTGAGGGTGTTATTTCTATCTCCGAATTCGAAGATGAAGAAATCGAGGTAGGTGACCAGATCGAGGTTCTCCTCGAGAAGCTTGAGAACGATGAGGGTCTCGTAGTCCTTTCCAAAGAGAAGGCTGCCCACAAGCAGAACTGGGACAAGATCGTGGCTGTCTACAAGGATGGCGGCCTCGTGAAGGGCAAGGTCAAGAGCGTCGTTAAGGGTGGCCTTATGGTCAACGTCGGCGTGGAGGCTTTCCTTCCCGGCTCTCAGGTGGACATCATCCCCCCCAAGGACCTCAACGAGTTCGTGGGCAATGTTTACGAGTTTAAGATCGTTAAGGTCAACGACGAGCGCAAGAACATCGTTCTTTCCCGCCGCGAGGTCATCGAGGCCGAGCGCAGCGAGCAGCGTCAGCGCTTCCTCGAGACTGTTAAGGTTGGCGATCGCGTGACCGGTACCGTGAAGAACATCACCGACTTCGGTGCCTTCGTGGACCTTTCCGGCATGGACGGCCTGCTGCACATCACCGACATGAGCTGGGGCCGCGTGAACCACCCCTCCGAGCTGCTTCACATCGGTCAGGAGCTCGAGGTGCTTATCCTCGAGGTCGATCGCGACAAGGAGCGCGTATCTCTGGGTCTCAAGCAGCTTTCCGACAACCCCTGGGCCGACATCGAGCAGAAGTACCCCATCAACTCCCGCGTCAAGGGCCGCGTCACCAAGCTTCTGGCTTACGGTGCTTTCGTCGAGCTCGAGAAGGGTGTGGAAGGTCTCGTGCACGTTTCCGAGCTTTCCTGGACCAAGCGCATTACCCGCCCCTCCGACGTCCTTTCTCTGGACCAGGAGATCGAGGCCGTTGTGCTTAACATCTCCGTTGAGGAGCAGAAGATTTCCCTCGGCGTGCGTCAGCTCGACGAGAATCCGTGGGAGGCTATCGAGGCTCGTTTCCCCGTTGGCACCATCATCTCCGGTGCTGTGCGTAACCTCACTCCCTACGGTGCCTTCGTGGCTCTCGAGGAGGGTATTGACGGCATGATTCACGTGTCCGACATGAGCTGGACCCGCAAGATTAACCACCCCTCCGAGGTGCTTAAGAAGGGCGACGTTGTTGAGGCTCGTGTGCTGAACATCGACAAGGAGAACCAGCGCGTATCTCTCGGCATCAAGCAGCTTGAGAGCGACCCGTGGGAGAGCATCGACAACCGCTTCAAGGTGGGCGACCTCGTATCCGGTCAGGTGGCCAAGATTGCTTCCTTCGGTGCCTTCGTCAACCTCGACGGCGACATCGACGGTCTCATCCACATCTCCCAGCTTTCCGAGGAGCACGTGGAGCGCGTGAAGGACGTCATCAAGGTGGGCGACGAAATCAAGGCTCGCGTCATCAAGGTCGACAAGGTGGAGCGCCGTATCGGTCTTTCCATCAAGGCTGTGAACTACGATCCCGAGCAGCTGCGTCGCGAGACCGCCGCCTTCGAGACCGTTCGCGCCGGCGACATGGTGGGTCTGGAGCAGGCCTTCAACCTCGCTGCCCTTCAGGCCGAGGAGTGGAGCCCCTCCGAGCAGAAGTAATCTGCCGGTACCACACCGCTAAACATTCTTTCCGCTCTGTTGCCGAGTGCAGCAGGGCGGAAATTGTTTCTTGACATACCCGGGGATATCCTGTAGACTGCTGCCACGTCATGCAGTCACTTCCGCGTCAGAGTATTTTTGGAATTCCCTATGTAGTGGCAGATCTTGCCACTGCCGGGCAGCATCTGGCCGAACTGGCTGTTACGACGCAGGAGCCGCAGCTGGTGGCTCACTCCGACGTCCATGTACTCACCCGCATGCTGCATGAGCCCGCCTATGGTGAGGGGATGAAGAGCTTTCACTATATCTGCCCCGATGGTATGCCGATAGTCTGGCTCATGCGCCGCAAGGGTGTCGATGCTCATCGACTGTATGGGCCGGACATGATGGAGACGGTGTGGGATTGTGGGCGTGCTTTCGGGGTGAAACACTATCTGCTCGGTGGTTCCGAGGAGGCCGTGCGCCTGTTGAGCGAAAAGTTTGCACCACGTTTTCCCGGGGTGGAGATAGTAGGGCACTACTGCCCGCCTATGGGGCAATGGCCCGAGGGGGAGAGCGAGGCTATCTGCCGCCGTATTGCCGAGAGCGGGGCTAATTGTGTGTGGGTGGCACTGGGGTGCCCCAAGCAGGAGCAGTGGATGTTCACCAACCTGCAACAGCTGCCGCCGGCGGTTTATTTCGGCGTGGGGGCAGCCTTCAATTTTCATGCCGGTCTGGTGAGCCAGGCTCCTTTGTGGGTGCGCTCTCACGGGCTGGAGTGGCTCTACCGCCTGTGCTGCGAGCCGCGCCGCCTGTTTAAACGCTATCTGGTGCACAATTCGCGCTTTCTCTGGTACTGCCTGACTCGTAAAATCTGAACAAAAAAAGCAACCCGATGGCGGGTTGCTTTTTTTGTGATGGGGCAGGGTTGCTCAGCTCAGCTCGATGTGCTCGCCGTTGGCGCCCACATGTATGGTGCTTCCCTCGGGGTACTGACCACCGAGGATGGCCAGACTGAGCGGGTCGAGTATGTCCCTCTGAATAGCGCGCTTAAGCGGGCGGGCTCCATACACCGGGTCATAACCGTGGGCTGCTACCAGAGCCGCAGCGGCATCTGACAGCTCGAGCTTGAGTCCTCGGTCAGCCAGGCGCTTGCGAACACGCTGCAGCTGTATGTTAACGATATGCTTCAAATCCTCGGCCTGCAGACGCTCGAAGATGATGATTTCGTCCACCCTGTTGAGGAACTCGGGGCGGAAGTGCCCTCGCAGGGCATTCATGGCCTTTTCGTTGCGGGCGTCGCTATCGTTCTCGGCCAGAATGAACTGAGAGCCGATGTTACTGGTCATGATGAGCACGGTATTGGTGAAGTCCACCGTGCGCCCCTGACCGTCGGTTATACGGCCGTCATCGAGCACTTGCAGCAGTACGTTGAAGACATCGGGGTGAGCCTTTTCAATTTCGTCGAAAAGTACCACGCTGTAGGGGCGGCGGCGTACGGCCTCGGTGAGCTGGCCGCCCTCATCGTAACCCACATATCCGGGAGGTGCTCCGATAAGGCGCGATACGCTGTGCTTCTCCATGTATTCTGACATGTCGATTCGCACCATAGCGGCCTCGTCATCGAACAGGAACTCGGCCAGAGCCTTGGCCAGCTCGGTTTTGCCCACACCGGTGGGACCCAGGAAGATGAAGGAACCCAGCGGGCGGTTCTCGTCCTGCAGGCCGGCACGGGAGCGGCGCACGGCATCGGCTACGGCTTTGACGGCGGTTTTCTGCCCAATCAGGCGTGCGCCGATGCGCTCCTCCATGTGCAGGAGCTTTTCGCGCTCGCCCTCGGCCAGACGGGCTGCGGGAATACCGGTCCAGGTGGCAACGACTTTGGCGATATCGCTCTCGGTGACTTCCTCCTTGAGCAGACCCTCACCGCTTTGCTGCATGCGGAGCAGGGCAGAGCGGGCCTCCTGAGCGGCTTTTTCGGCTGCGGGGATTTCACCGTACAGGATTTCACTGGCGCGACCGAGGTCGCCGCGGCGCTGAGCCTGCTCGGCTTCGGTACGCAGGGTATCGATTTTCTGCTGTGCATCGCGAGCCTGGCTGACCACCTCTTTCTCGCTCTTCCACTGAGCAATCATGGCTTCGACCTTCTCGCGGGTATCGGCCAGTTCGCGGGTGATTTTCTCCAGTCGCTGTTTCGAGTCGTTATCCTTCTCTTTGGCGAGGGCCTGTCGCTCCATCTCCAACTGCATGGCGGTGCGGTTAAGCTCATCGATTTCAGCGGGCATGCTGTCGAGCTCAATTTTCAGGCGTGCTGCAGCCTCGTCCACCAGGTCAACCGCCTTGTCGGGCAGGAATCTGTCGGTGATGTAGCGGTTGCTCAGTGTAGCTGCGGCGACCAGGGCGCTGTCGGTAATATGCACGCCGTGGTGTACCTCATAGCGCTCTTTCAGACCGCGCAGGATGGCGATGGTATCCTCCACACTCGGCTCGGCCACATAGACCGGCTGGAATCGGCGCTCGAGAGCGGCGTCTTTCTCGATGTACTTGCGGTACTCGTCGAGAGTAGTGGCACCGATGGTGCGCAGCTCGCCACGAGCCAGTGCCGGTTTGAGCAGGTTGGCGGCATCCATACTGCCCTCACCGCCGGCACCTGCGCCTACCAGAGTGTGCAGCTCATCGATGAAGAGTATGATTTCGCCGTTGGAGGAGGTGACTTCCTTGATGAAGGCTTTCAGGCGCTCCTCGAACTCGCCCCTGTATTTGGCACCGGCCAGCATGGAGCCGATATTCAGGCTCACCAGTCGTTTGCCCTGCATGCTGTCGGGTACATCGCCGTCCACGATACGGCGGGCCAGCCCCTCTGCAATGGCGGTTTTGCCCACACCGGGTTCACCTATGAGCACGGGGTTGTTCTTGGTGCGGCGGGAAAGTATCTGCAGCACTCGGCGAATCTCGCTGTCACGGCCGATAACCGGGTCAATCTTACCCTGTCGGGCGCGGGCGGTGAGGTCGGTGCCGTATTTTTCGAGTGTTTCGTACTTCTCCTCGGGGTTCTGGTCAGTGATGCGCTGGTTGCCGCGAACCTCCTTCAGGGCTTGCAGGTAGCGGGCCTGTGTGAGCCCGGCAGACTCCAGCAGGCGGCGCAGTTCGGCATCCGACTCGAGCATGCCGAGCACGACGTGCTCCACGCTCAGGTAGTCGTCCTTCATGCGCTTGCGCTGCTCTTCGGCGGCTGTCAGGCACTTATCCAGCTCCGGGCCTATGCCGGGGGCTTGTGCCACGGCTCCGGTCTGGTGTGGTTTGCGGTTCAGCTCCTCCTGCAGGGTGCGTGCCAGTGTGGCAAGCTCTACGCCTGCTTTGTTCAGTACCGAGGCCAGCACGCCGCCCTCCTGCTGTACCAGGGCCAGCAGAAGTTCAGCCGGGTATATCTGGGCACGGCCGCCGCTTGCAGCATTTTTCTGCGCGGTCTGCAGCGCCTCCATTAATTTTGTGGTGAGGTTGTTGTTCATCTTGTCGGGTGTGACACCATAAAAATGGCCCTTGTTCAAAAATAATTATGCGAAGTTGTAAAAAGTCGCAGAGATAGAAGTCGGTGGCTCCGGGAAAGATTTTTTACGGCGGTGTGGGAGATGGGGCAGGGGAGCGGTAGAGGGGGCTGGTGCGCCGGAACTCCTCAATCTGCTGTGGTGTCCAAACTCCTGTATTCCGGTACATGGTGAGGTAACGCTCAGCAGCGGGGACATCGTTGCAGAGCTGGCCGATATTGTTGAAGGGGATTTCAGAGCTTACGCCGTGGTCGATAAGGAAGCGCAGCACACCCTCAGAGCGGGCGTTGCATGTGGCGGGGTAGAATACATCGTCTGTGGTGTACTCACCCTCGTGCAGGTCTGCACCGGCGGCATGCAGGAGTTGCAGGCAGTCGAGGTGGTCGTGAATGATGGCCATCTCGACTCCGTAAGGGCGGGCGCCATGTCGTAACAATAGCCGCAGGGCTTCGGTCTGACCGTAACGCGCGGCAAGAGCGGTGGCACTCAGGTCATCGCCGCTGAACAGGCAGGAGTTGCCGGGCTCGGGGCGATTGAGGGCAGCTGCGTAGTTCAGCTCGGCTCCACGAGCAATGAGTTCGGTCAGGTAGGCAACATCACCCACGGCGGCAGCATGGGCGACAGCAGGCAAACCGTGAGCTCCTGTTGTATTGACGGGTAGCCCGTCGGCAATATTACGCTTGAATTCTCTCAGTAAGGCGGAGTGGTTGATTTGCGGGTGGCACAATTCCACAACGCCGTTGTTGTGTTCAATAACGGGGGTACTCAGCGTGGTGATGACATCCGCAGGCTGCGTATTCTGCCATACACATGCACTCAGCGTGAGTAAAGCCACCAGGGGGACAAGGTGTCTGACCATTTTACAGCTCCCAGTCCACGTCTACGCGGACAGTTTCACCCTTTTTGTCCACATAGTTGACGTAGCCATTGAGGGCACCGAACTTGTGAACTTCCATCGTGACTTTCACATCAAAACAGCAGTAGCGCGCAATATCGAGCATCTTCTGCGGGTCGCCGGTCTTTTCATACTCAGCCCACCATTTGAGAGCATCGAGCCCTTCGGCAGTTTTGGAATTGCCGAGCGTGACCGAGGCGACGGAATCGAGCTTAAGGCGGTGGCCGATACGGTTGGTGAGGTCGATGCAGATATCGAGGTTGTTGGAGACATCGGCCAGAGTCCAGAAGGTGAAGGGTTGAATCACCTGATAGTCGAAGCCGATGTGGTTGTACCCGACCACGAGGTCAGCGGTGCGGAGCTCTTCGATGAGCGCCTCCACCTGGTCCTGGGTGTAGATGTGGTAGGCATTGTCCTTTGTGGAGTAGGTAACAGCGACGGATATGCCCATTTTACCGGCCTCGTGCCAGCCACCTACCTGAGCGGCTGAGAGTCGGGTTTCGAGGTCGAAGTAGACGATGTTTTTCATAACTGGTCGGCAGGCAGGGTTCGGCGCAGCCCCTCATAGAGCATGATGGCCACGCTGGTGGAGAGATTGAGTGAGCGGGCGTGAGTGCCGGGCATGGGAATGCGAAGAGCTGTATCGGGGTGGGCTGTTATCCAGCGCTCGGGCAGCCCCTTGCTCTCCGGTCCGAATACAAAATAGTCGCCGTCTGACAGGGGCAGCTCGGGGCTCCAGATGGAGTGAGTGGCTTTCGTCGACAGGTACCAGAACCGGGCGGTGGGAGCTGCGGCAGACTCGAGTTGTTCCAACGAATCCCAGAGGTGCAAATCGACATGGGGCCAGTAGTCGAGCCCGGTACGGCGCACGTGTTTTTCATCCAGACTGAACCCGAGCGGTTTGATGAGGTGCAGTCTGGAGTTGGTGGCAACAGCCAGTCGCCCGGCAGCACCGGTGTTGTGCGGGATTTCCGGGTGAAAGAGAACGATGTGGAACATGATGACGTTCTGTTACTTAGCACCCTTACCGAAGATGGCTACGGGGATGGTTCGCAGAATCAGCAGAATATCCAGCCGCAGTCGCCAGTTGTCGATATACTTAAGGTCTTTGGCTATCAGACTGCCGAAATCCTTGTTATCACTGCGGTCTTCAATCTGCCAGTAGCAGGTGAGACCGGGTTTCACGCTCATACGACGGCGCTGTGCAATCTCAGGGAACTCGGCTGTCTCGTACGTGGGCAGGGGGCGGGGACCCACTATGCTCATGTCGCCCAGCAGCACGTTGATGAGCTGGGGCAGTTCATCGATGGAGTACTTGCGGATAAAGTGCCCGAAGGGGAAAATGCGGGGGTCGTTGGTGAGCTTGAAAATGGGCCCCTCCATTTCATTGCCGTATTTGGCCTTGATTTCATCGAGCCTCTTGTCGGCATCGGAGTACATGGAACGGAATTTCCACATGCCGAAGGGTTTGCCGTACAGGCCGGAGCGCTGCTGACGGTAGAAAATCTTCCCCTTGGGGTCACTGATTTTGATGCCGATGGCGGCAATCAGCCACAGCGGAGAAGTGCCGATGATACCGAGCACGGCCAGAACCCTATCCATAATATCTTTAGCCAGTCGGCGCCAGGAGTAGACGGGGGTAGAGGAAAGGATGAGTACGCGCTGTTCACCTATCTCTGTAATATCGGCTCGCAAGTGAACCGGGTGGTGATCCATCATGTGCACGTAGATGTCAATACCCTGTAATTCACAGCGCACGATGGTTTCGGACATATCACGATAGGCATCTAACCCACCGAAGAGCATGAGCTGCTGCACATGGTTATTTTCAATAATTTTCTGCACCTCCTCTTGAGATGTCTGCCCCATGATAACCTTGCCGACAACGTTAAGGCTCTTCTTCCAATAGGTCGGCAATTGTTCCCACTCTTCATCGATGTTTTCCTGAGAGCCTGCGAGAATGACCTGCCGTCTGTTCCTGCGCCCGACCCCGGTATGGAGTTGCAGAAGTTGCAGCAGGAGGTAGCGCAGGTAGAGCCCCAGCAGAATGAGCACCAGACTCACAAGGATGACGTGGTACATGAATGTTGTCCCTTCACTCGGGCGAGCAATCGCATACAGACCGAAGAAGCCAAGATAATACACCGCAAAGGCTGTCAGCTGACGCAGAGCCGAGGCATGACGCTGCAGATTGCCGCGATGATAAAAGCCGACGATGCGCAGGATTACCGGAACTCCCGCCAGTGCCAACCCCACCATGAGCGGCGAGGCAGAGAATGCATTGAACGCCTGATTGATGTCCCACCCCAGATAGGGGGCGATAAAATTGGTACACTCAGGCGCTATCGATACACAGGCAAGCGCCAGCAGTAAGTCAACTACAGGAAGTAAGTGTGTTAAAATGGGGTTTCTACGCGTCACGCCCGGCATTCTATCACTTGGAGATAGGTATCGCAAGGACAAAACGCGTAATGAAACTCGGGTGAGAGGTTAATTTTCACACTTTCCTCGTATACGCGCGCGCTCAAAATCCGCCGGACATACGGTACAGAGTACTTTATCACCCGGTTGCAGGATATTTAACAACCATGCCTCCTTCTTCTGCACGAAGGCAACGGTCGGCTTGCCGTTGGGCAGGGTGGCACGATAGGCTGTTGGCGCAAAGCGCTCGCAGATGGTACAGGTGCAGTCAATGTACACCGAGGGGTATGATGAAGTGCTGCTCATGGAGGGAAGTGAATCAGAATAATATATCAAGAAGGTCTGTGGGGGACGGCGCCCGCCCGGAAGGGGGAGAGTCGGGGGGCTCCTCGTCGCCGTTTGCCGGAGTTGTGCCGGGAGCCAGAAGCCCGCCAAATATTTCCCCTGCTGAGCGTGCGGCATTGCCGGCCATGTCGAGAGCCGCCTGTGGTGCTGCTGTTGCCAGAATGGTTTTCAATCGGGCACTCAGGTCTTCACGGGGAGCCTCTGTAGTACCGCTCAGGTTGATATTGAACCAGCGGTAGCCGGGGGCTCCCTGAGCATTGAAAATCTGTTCTACGACAGTGGGCGCCTGCTGAGCCAGCACATCGACCACATTGTCAGGCAGACCAACGGTGAGTGTGCCGTGCAGGGCGCCATCGGGGCAGATGATGACGTGCCCCTTTATCAGCAGGCTGCCCTCCGTCGCTCGTATGTCGATATTGTCAAAACACCAGGCGGCTTTGATGTTGTGCCGCGGTTGCGAGTAGGGGTACCTGACCCGGCATTCGGCCTTTTCGAGGCTGATGGTACGGTAGGGGGTGCTGTTGACAATTGTGAGCTGTGAAAGAATGGGCAGGCCTTCCAGCACACCCTGCTGCAGGGAAATGCTGCCGGTGGCTTCCTTGATTTCGGAGCCCTTGCCATTGATCTTCAGTGTTCCATAGAGTTCGCCTGACAGCCGTTTTTTCCAGTCCTCATTCAGCAGCCTTTCGACATTGGCCTTGTTCGCACGCAGGTTCAGGTGCCACTGATTGCTCTGCAGGCTGTATGCCCCTTTAGCTCGCAACTCACCCGGTGTGAGCACAAGTCGACACTCGGTCAGCGAGATGGAATTCTTGTCGCAAAGAATGGTGGCTACTTTTACACTACTACTGCGAAGGTAGCTCAGCGGGGTGTGCACTCGCCCGTTTTCCAGGGTGATGTGCCATTCGTTTTTTCTGTTTTTTCCGACCGGTTCAGCTGTTATGCGGCAACCGGCCAGACTGTATAGTTTTTCGGCCATGGTGAGCTCCACATCTGCATCGGTACATTCAAATGCCTTGAGCTGAATCTTTTGCGGAGCCAGGCGAGCCAGCAGGCCGTCCTCGTCTTCCTTAACCGGCGGCAGAGCCGCGCCGATGGCCGTGGTATCGAGCCTCAACAGACCTTCTTCCATCGTCAGCTTGCGGATAGAGAGCTCGCGGTCATAGAGTTTGTTTTTTTCGATATCGGCCACGATTCGCGAGCCCGTTGCCAGCTGCACGATGTCATTGCGTCTCAGGGTAACAGCCGGCAGGCTCACTCTTTCATCGTCAATACGCAGGTTCTCGGGAATACTCACCTCCTGAGCCTGAGCCTTGTTGGTGATGGCTTCGCTCAGCTGTTCGCGGAATGCGCTCCCCTGCAACCAGTTGAGTAGCTGGTAGCGAATAACGAACGGTGAGAGTAGCAAGAAAAGTACCACCAGTGCCAGAACGGTGAGCCACTTGCGGCGGCTGCCGGTATGGCGTCGCTTCCTTCTTTGCTCCTGTGAGGTCCTGCGTCTGCGTCTTGCCATGGTTTGTGCGCGTATTATGGCATATAGTCCCCCTTGCGCGCAAGTTTATTGTGGGTCAGAATGAAAAAATACGCGTTCAAATCATTTATTGATTGACTTTTGTGGAAAAATGTGTTTAACTCCACATCGATAACTTCCATACGTCAATTTTTATGAAAGTAACAACTCTGATTCTTGCCGTTGCCTGCGCCGTGGGTTTCAGCTCCTGCTGCTGCCAGTCGCAGTCCGCTCCTGTTCTGCACCCCATGCCCAAGAACTGCACCGCTCCTGCTGAGGCAGCCACCGGCGATGTGGCCACCCAGCCCACCGAGCCCGTGAAGGTGTTTGACCAGAAGGGTAAATAAGCCTGGTTGGTATTACAAGTTTTCAGGACCGCTGCCTGCGTGGCTGCGGTCTTTTTTTTTGTCCGGACGCAGCGGGGTATTTTCTTGTCAGTCGGCTCAGGGCGTGGTAGATTAGGGCTATGAAAATGATATACGCTCTGGTGTGTCTGCTGGGTGGGGTGCTGATGGCGGCACCTCAGCAGCAGACGGTGGAGGGGCTGCCTGTTCATCAGGTGGAGAAAGCCGCATCTGTCGCTCAGCCATCGAATCGACCGGCTCGCAATGTTATTCTGATGATTGGTGATGGTATGGGCTCTGAGCACCTGTGGGCTGCCTGGCTCTGCAATCGCGGTCAGCTCAATATCTGCACCTTGCCCTGCACGGCCTTCAGTCAGACTTATTCTTCCAATCGAACCATCACCGACTCGGCTGCCGGCGGTACGGCTCTGGCTTGTGGGGTGAAGACTGATAACGGTATGCTCGGGCAGCACCCTGATGGTACCCCCATGCAATCACTGGCTGAGTGGTGCCGCGGTCGTGGTATGGCCACCGGGTTGGTGGTGACCAAGGCCATAACTGACGCTACCCCGGCGGCTTTCTACGCCCATACTTCATCGCGTAAGAATACGCCTGCCATTGCAGAATCGCTGAGCAAGGCCGGTTTTGATGTGGTGCTGGGTGGCGGTGCAGCGGCTTTTTCCACTGAGCAGATGGAGCGCATGCGCGATGGCGGAGCCGATGTCGAGCTTTTCGCGCCCGGGGACTGTCCGCCCGCCAGTGTGCGTGGCGATTTGTTGCCGCGCAATGTCGAGCGTGCTCTCGCTCGGCTCGAGAAGTCTGGGAAGGGCTTTTTCCTGATGGTGGAGGGCTCTTCCATCGACCTCGCCGCCCACGAGAATAACCTGGATGAGACCGTGCGCGAGGTACTCGATTTTGATTGCGCAGTAGGTGTGGTGCTGCGGTGGATGGCAAAGCACCCGGACACCCTGCTTGTAGTGACAGCTGACCACCAGACCGGCGGCCTTTCCATTATCGACGGCTCCAAAAAGTCCGGCAGAGTGACCGGTTGTTTCACTACTCTTAACCATACCGGCGTGGCTGTACCCATTTATGCTACCGGGGCAGGAGCTGCTGTATTTCGCGGCGTGATGGAGAATACCCGAGTGCCTTTACTCATCAGAAGTGTTATGGCGCAATCTTCGCCGCTCTCAGTTAAAAACTGAAAGCTAATTCCCGAATTCTGCCTCAAAAAACCATTTTTCTAAAAAACTTTCTCGACAAGTCATGAAAATTTGGTTAAATAGAAGGCGTCAATTCTGCATTAACAGCATTTTTACTATTATGAAAGACACGATTATTCGTTACGGCGTACGTGCACTCTCCCTTGGAGTAGTTGCAATGGGCTCTATGTCAATGGCTCTGGCTCAGGAGGCCGCTGAAGGCGGTGCTGCTGTGACCAAGACAACCATGCTTGACAAGTGGGTTATCAATGGTGGTTGGACAATGATTCCCCTCGTTGTTCTGTTCTCTATTACCATGTTCCTCGTGATCTTCTGTATCATGGATCTTTCCAAGAAGAAGTTCTGCCCCGAGGAGCTGCGCGCTCAGCTTGTTGCTCTTATGACCGAGTGCCGTGCTCAGTCCGCTATTCAGCACGCTACCACCAGCCCCACCTATCTGGGCCGTCTGGTTGCTTATGCTCTGCCCAACATTGATGCTAACCGCCCCGAGGATCTGGGTAAGGACGGCATCGAGGATGCCATCGCTGACTTCACCGCCAACGAGCGCCCCCGTCTGATGAAGTACGTGGACATGCTGGCTCTTGCCGGTACCATCGCTCCCTCCATCGGTCTGTTCGGTACCGTTCAGGGTATGGTGGAGGCCTTCGCCGTGCTCGCTGAAACCGGTCAGGCTGACCCCGCTCAGCTCGCAGGTTCTATCTCCGTGGCACTTCTTACCACCTTCTGGGGTCTGATTATCTCCATTATCGCCGTTCCCTCCTTCTTCTTCCTGAAGAAGCACGCTCAGGCTCTTGAGGCTGAGTGCGTGAACGCTGCTCAGGAGATGGTGAACACCTCCATCAACGTCATCAACGCTGAGGCTCAGCTTGCCCGTATCCCCGAGGGTCTGGGTGACGACGCCGCTGACGAAGAGGGCGAGGAGGAAGTAGAGTATGCAGAAGAAGAGGAGCAGGCTTAAGCCTGTGTCCTTCGGGCCTGCCCGATGTGAGCCCATCACCGGGCAGGCGTAAACCTCAATCAACATTTTCTGAATCCGACACATGGCTAAGAAAAGTGCAAGATCCGAAGAGGAAGTAAAAGCAGAGTCCGATCCTTCTCCCATGATTGACTGCTGCTTCCTTCTGCTGATGTTCTTCATTGTGAACGCGGCTCAGATTACCGTGTCCAAGGACCCGAGCGTGAACATGCCCAATGCGGTATCCGCCTCGGAGATGAAGGATGCCAACGGCTGTATCGTGGTGAACGTGTTTGCTGATCCGGACGTGATGGGTTCCAAGAATCCCGCTGCGCTGGAGAAGTTCAACAAGACCTATGCTCCCGGTACTATCTGGGGCGTGGCCGATTCCAATCAGGACTCTATTGGCTACAACAGCGGACAGCTTCAGGAGCTTACTGACTATATCAAGCAGCAGCGCGAGTCGATGGAATCCAAGGGTATTAAGCCCGAGATGATTCGTCTCTACCTGCGTGGTGATGCCGACGCTCCCTGGGATCGTTCCTCCGGTGCTATCCGTGCAGCTGCGGCTGCCGGTGTGAGCAATATCGTTTTCGGTACTCTGCCTGCTGAGAATTAATAACCTGAATACCAATTTCTCGAACATGGCTAGACATAAGAAAATCGAACCGCCGGCAGAAGAGGAGATTACTTCCAACATCTCCTCCATGATTGACTGCTGCTTCCTGCTGCTCATTTACTTCCTCGCGGCAACGTCTCTCGTCAGTGAGAAGAAACTCGATATCAGCATTCCTCCGCCTGCTCAGGGCTCTTCCTCCAAGAAACCTAAGGTTGACCCCGGTAACATTTATGTGACCAAGGCCGGCGTGGTGACCTGGAACGAGGGCCTGACCGTGGGCGAGGCCTACAACCCCGAGCTCAAGCCCGGTACTCCCGAGTACCTGCAGCAGCGCCGTATGGAGTCTCTCGTGGAGTCCCTCAAGATGCTCAAAGAGCAGGCCGATGCCGTTGACACCACCCCCGTGGTGATGCTGCACGGTGCCGCCGGTGCCCCGCACCAGCGCATCGTTGACGTCATGGCAGCTCTTTCCGAAGCCGACATTCACTCCGTTGGTCTGAGTACCACAGCCGATGAATGATAATGGCTCACAACGATAAACCTTAAACCCCTGAGGGGGGAGCTGTGCGGCACTCAGCCGCAGCTCCCCTCTCTTGTTCGCCCCGTGCGCGGGAGCGAGCCTTCCCCTTTCCCCTGTTACAGTTTTCTCCGTTCCATCTTAAACAAAACACCTATTCTGTTTTATGATTAAGTACTCAACCGCCGCAGCAGTGATGGCCATGGCTGCCTTCAGCGCACCGATGGTGTGCCAGGCACAGGACCCAGCCACTGCCGCCAAACAAGTGCAGGCTCTTGTAGGCCAGGGCAAGGTGGCAGAAGCCATTGCCATGTGCGACAAGATGATTAGGACCTACAGTAACACCAAGTCACGACTGGCTGCTCAGTTTGCTCACTACGAGCCCTACTTCCACTGGCAGAAGGGCAATATTTACTTCGCAGCCAAGCAGTACGAGGAGGCTTACAAGGCATTTGAAACACTCTACAACGAGGAGCGTTTCAAGGACCAGAAGCTGCGTGCCCGCGCTATGGCCGAGAAGAACATGAACAACGGCAATGGCTATGAGCCCTTCCTGACTGCCTCCAAGTTCTACATGGCCTACAGCAAGTTCCAGCAGGCTGCCGGTGACCCCAAGGCCAAGCCCGCCCTGGCCGGCGACCCCTCCAAGTTTGCAGACGCCATTAAGGATATGGAGGAGTACCTCGCCATGTACCAGAGCGGGAAGGTATCCAAGATGGAGAAGGCTCAGAAGATGGACGGCAAGCTCTGCTTCATGCTGCTGCAGGCTTACCTTCTTAAGCCGGAGCCTGATTTCAAGAAGGCCGGTGAGTACCTCGAGAAGAGCCGCACTGCCAAGGCTGCTCTGCCCGATGATATGGCCATGAGCGGTCTGGCTACCATTCTGAAGGTGGCAACAGACAATCCCGAGAACATTGGCTGGGTGTACAAGGTTGTGCGTTCCAACCCGCAGAGCTTCTCTCTGGGCCCGGTACGTCTGGCCCGCTACGGCTCTCAATTCTTCAACCCCGCTCTGCAGAGCTCCAAACTTGTGGCCGCTGCTATGAAGGCCGGCGATATGAAGCAGGCGGATGAGGCCACCAAGACAACATACGAGCTGCTGGGCCTTACCCCTGAAGTGGAGGAGACCCGCCGCGCTCTGCATGGTATGTACACTACACTGAAGAGCTACAAGGCCTCCATGCCTGACCCCGCAGCCGGCGCATCCTACCGCGCCAGTGACTGCGCTCAGCTCTTCAAGAACTACGACAAGATGGGCAAGGCCAAGACCCAGCTCGAGGCCTATGCAATCGTGACCGCAGCCGGTGTGGCACAGCAGTATGGCTCCATGCGTATGGCCAAGGCCGGTTACCAGATTCTGGCCGATCGCTATCCCGGTCTCATGCAGTCTACCAAGGAGGGTCCCAAGTCACTGAAGGACAAGAACACCTTCCAGCTTGCCCAGCTCTGCCGCGCTACCGGTGAAGAGGAGCGCGCCGTTGCCCTTGAAGGCAAGGTTGACATGAGCGAAATGGGTGAGGGTGGTAAGAATGCCCTTATCATTAACAAGATGGCTCGTCTGACCAAGGAGAACAACTGGGCAGAGGCCAGTACTGTTGCGGCCGAGGTGGTGAAAGCCACTGAGGGCGACAAGACCAGCCCCAACTATGTGGCCGGTCGTTTCGTGCAGGTTGCTGCTGCCTACAAACTCCAGAAGTGGGAGGACGTCATCACCATCGGCGAGGCAATTCTGGCCGACGATGTATTCGGCGTGGCTCTGAAGGGCGGCAAGTTCAAGGAGGATACTGCTGTTACTCAGGAGACCCAGTGCCGTTACTTCATCATCGATGCCCACCAGCGCCTGGCTCGTCAGGATGCTGCTCATATCGAGAAACTGCTCGAGTGCGTGGAGGCCTTCATTGCCAAGTTCCCGAATGAGTCAACCCTGCAGCCGACCGTATACTTCCAGGGTATCAACACCCTGCTGAACCGTCAGGGCAATGGTAACCCCGAGGCCATGAAGAAGGATATGGACAAGGCTCTGGCCTACTGCACCACCTTCGGTGAGAAGTGGCCCAAGCACGACCTCTATCCCCAGGTGCTCATGCTCAGCGGTAACATTCTCATTAACAGTGAGGACGAGGCTCGCAAGCCCGAGGGTATTCTCGCTCTGCAGAATGCTGTCGAAGCCGCCATGGCTCAGGGTGATAAGGGTAAGAATGTGGCAGCCAACGCTCTGTACATGCTCTCCTCCTACGGTCGCGAGATTCTGCTCGAGGGCGAGAAGGATGCCGATATGGATGCCCGAGCCAAGGGTTATGTGACCCGCTACTGGGCCGAGGCTGACTTCGAGGGCTGCGTATACAGCCTGAAGATGGTTTCCCACCTGCTGAACGACTCCCTCGAGAAGGACAAGGCTGCATTCGACGCTGCCGTGGCCAAGGCTCAGGAGGTCATCGCCCGCGAGGCTAACTACGGCCTGGCAAACAACAGCGTGAATCAGGATATGGAGGCTACCATCAACGGCTATGCCACTACCTATGCCGATGGCTACAAGCAGTTCAACGGCAAGGAACTTACGCTCGAAGAGCAGATGGAGCACTTCAAGAACTTCCCCGGCATTGTGGATGAGGATAAGTACACCCGCGCTATTCTGCGCATGGCTATGCTGACCTCCATGTCTCAGGCTCAGGTCAAACTCGCTAAGTCCGATAAGGATGCTGCTGCCCGCATGCAGGATGACATCAACAAGGCTTTCCGCGAGATGACCAACGAGTTCAAGCCGGCTGACCTCACCAACTTCATCTGCGTGCAGGTGGGTAACTTCGAGGTCGATTATGCTCGCCGCCTGAACAACCAGAGCATGCGTAATGAGGAGGCTGAGACTGCTCTCTCCTACTTCGAACAGGCTATTACCCGCGGCGGTGAGTATGTGGATGAAGCCAAACTCGGCAAGGCCAATGCTCTCGGTCTGACGGATGATAAGGCCAAGCAGACGGAGTCCGCTCAGCTCTTCGAGTCTCTCGCCTCTTCTCAGAACCCCGACATTGCCGGTCCCGCTCTCATGGGTCTGACCAAGCTGCACATGTCGACGGGGAACTACGGCGAGGCTGTAAATTGCGCCAAGCGTTACGAGGATGCCAATATTCGCGTAGGCCGCAAGGATATGCAGCTGATTTCTGCCGAGGCTCTTGCCAAGAATGGTCAGCTGGATGACGCTATCGCCGTCTACTCCAACCTGTACCAGGATATGGGTAATATCCGCTACTCCGCCCCCGCCTGTAAGGCTCTGATGGAGGTGTACTGGCAGCGTAACAATCCCAGCACCGGCGACCGTCTGGCAGGTACCTTCAAGCCCTCCGACCGCTGGCGTGCCTGGAACTCCGGCCAGGTCTACGTGAGCAAGATTCGTCAGTCCAAGCTCGAGGCTAAGATGACTCCCGATGACCGTGACCGCTGGAATGAGGTGGTGACCGCCCTCGGTCAGTATGCCGCCGACAGCGCCGTGCAGCGTGAAGACAAGGAGGGCAAGGCCTTCCAGGCACAGATCGGTGCCGGTAAGAAGAAGAAGAAGTAATCTCCAACCCTTTATTAGAATAACATGAAACTTCGTAATATTTTAGCAGTAGGTCTTGCCGCTCTTGCCGGTATGTCTTACGCTCAGGAACCTGCCAAGCAGCAGGGCCTGGTAGCCGTTGTGCAGGTGTCTGACAAGAGCAAGCCCGCCAAGCTGATGGTAAAGGGTGCCTCCGGTAAGGATACCTTCGTGTACTATGATCGTGGTTCCGAGGCCGATGTGCAGCGCAGTGCTGCCAAGATGAAGGTATTCTTCCTGCTTACCCCCGAGGATATGGTGGCAGCAGAGCATGCCCTCAATGCCGGTGAGCTGGAGGACGCCCGCGCTAAGCTGGGTGCCGTGAAGGCCAAGTACAAGGGCTTCCTCGGTCTGGATCGCAACCCGGCTGAGCGTGCCGCCGTGCTCGAGATTGACTGCGCTGTGCGCCAGCTTGATTTCGCCGGCCTGAAGTCCCTGCTGGGTTCCTTCCCCCACCCGGACTGGCTGAGTGCTGAGGACAGAGGTAAGTATATGGCTGCCAATGTGCTGGCCAAGGCCTGCACCGGTACCCCGCTTGCTGAAGTCGAGGCCTCTGCCAAGGAGCTGCTCGACTCTGCCGTGGGCAAGACCCTCAACGGTGACTGCTACGGTTGGGTGCGCTACGCTCTGGCATATGCCACTGCAGCCGCTATCCCTGCCGAGGAGCTTGCCGGTACCATCTCCGAGGGTAATCTGGCTGCCGCTAACAAGGCCATTGACCTGTATTGCCAGGCCGGTGCCTCCTCCCATGGTCGCGACATGGAGCTGCCGGTAGATGCTATGAGCCGCGCTCAGGCTCTGCTGTGGGCCATGCCCGGTGTGAAGGAATACGCCGCAAAGGGCAAGGATATGGACTCTCGTAAGTGGAACGATGCCCCCTACAACTTCCGCGATGCTGTGGCTCTTGCCTACATCCTCAAGAACGTGTTCGGCGCTACCGGCGAGACCATCGAGGCCGCTGCCCCGCTGTACTTCAACACGCAGGCCGGCAAGGAGTAAATTAACCCCAACGGGCGGGAGTGCTCTCAGCGGCGCTCCCGCCCGTTTTTTTTCACTATTTCACACATTTTTTACCATGCAAGACATGCTTGTACGCCTGTATAACCTGCCCGACGGCGCCCCGTTGCGCGCGGCAGCGGCAGAGCAGGGCATAACCGTGCGCATCTGCAATCCGTTCGAGGCTCATATACTCGAGGATTGGGTCGGTCGTAACTTCAGCCCCCGCTGGGTCAGTGAATGCCGTATCGCCATGAGCCACCAGCCCATCGGCTGCGTGATTGCCACCCGTGGCGGTGAGATTCTGGGCTTTGCCTGTTACGATGCCACGGCTCGCGGATTTCTGGGCCCCATGGGGGTGGGGGAATCCGCTCGCGGGACAGGCGTGGGGCGTGTGCTGCTGGTAACTGCTCTTGAGCACATGCGCCACCAGGGATATGGCTATGCTATTATCGGCGGCGTGGGGCCTGCTGACTTCTATGCTCGTTGTGTAGGCGCTACACCCATAGAAGATTCCTCCCCCGGAATTTATGCAGATATTCTGCCAAATCCCCCCGCAGAAGCTCAAAAGTGATATTTTTTTCTTTAATCCGAACACTTTACCTTGACAGAAGCTAAAAATCCTGCTAATTTCAGAGAGTAGCTTATCTTATTTCCTCCATGAAACGTTTTCTTCTCATCCCCTCGTTGGCCTTCCTGGCTGTGAGCACCCTTACCTCCTGCCAGAAGGAAGAAAAAACCGCTCTTGAACTCACTCAGGAGCTGACTGCAGAACTGCAGAAGATTTCTGATTACCGCACTGCAGAGGCTGCTGCCCCGCGTGTGGAGGTGCTCAACAAGCGCATGCAGAATGCCGGCGTACGTGCCTTTGCCGCCAATGACCCCGCTCTTACCCGCAGCATGATTGATGCCGAGGGCAGCGAGGGTGCCGCATACTCCGAGGCTCTTGCTCAGCTTGCTGCTGAGATTGGCCGTATTCAGGCCAGTGCTCCCACCGGTGAGGATGGTGAGATTGACCGCACCAGCCTGATTCTGGCTGTGGGTGCTGCCAATGGTTCCGCCCCCGATGCCGCTGCCGGCGACCGCCAGAAGGCCGGTATGGCTTACATTAAGGACACTACCTCCACTCACGAGACCCCCGGTACGCTGCCGGAGTACTATGGCTCCGATAAGCTGCGCGAGGCCCTCAGCTACAAGGCTGACCCCACATCTGTACCCCTTACCAAGATGGATACCGATGAGGACGTACCCGCTATTCCCGCTGCTGTAGAGCTGGAAGAGGAAGAGGTGCCCACCTATACCGAGGAGGAGCCTGCCGCTGACGACAGCGCTGATGAGCCCGCCACAACCGACGAGCCCGCTACTGCTGATGAGGAACCCTCTGCCGATGACAGCTCCGATGAGCCCTCCATCGATGACGAACCTGCTGCTGACGACAGCTCCGACGAGCCCTCCATCGATGAGGAGCCCTCTACTGACGACAGCTCTGACGAGCCCTCCCTTGACGACAGCTCCGATGAGCCTTCGCTCGATGACTCCGGTTCCGATGACCTCGATGTAGGTGACGATGCCGGCGATGACTCCGGCGACGATATCGAAATCGGCGACCTCGGTCTGTAATAGACGGCTGAGTGTAAAACCTTGTGTGAGCCGCAACCACCTGCAAGGGTGCTTGCGGCTCTCTTATACCCGAGAGCGCACCTACACTTATGCCCAGAATATTATTTACCTGCTCCTATAACGGCACTCCCTGGCGTGGCTGGCAGAGCCAGGCCGGCGGCACTACGGTGCAGGATGTGCTCGAGTCTGCCTTCTGCGCCATCCTGCGTGCGCCCCTGCGTATATCCGCCTCGGGCCGTACGGATGCCGGTGTACATGCCGTAGCTCAGTGTTTTCATGCCGATATTCCCGAGAGCTGCCGTATGAGCCCCGAGAATTGGCGTGCCGCGCTCAATGCTCATTTGCCGGGCAGTATTCGTATAATGAAGGCTGAGTTGGTGGACGCTGATTTTCATGCCCGGTTCAGTGCCCGGGGGAAGGTGTATGAATACCTCATCTGCACGGCGCCGGTGCTCAGCCCCTTTCTGGAAGGGCGCGCCTGGCATCGCCCGATGGGGGTGAATGCCGACTTGCTGGCGAAGTCTCTGGCTGTATATGAGGGCGAGCACGACTTCCGCCGATTTGCCGCACGACGGGGGAATGAACCCGATAATCCCCCGGCAGACTTCTACCTGCGCACCATCTACAGTACCGCTGTAACTGTGGAGCAGGGAGGGGAACTGCTGCGCCTGCGGTTCCATGGCAATGGGTTCATGTACCGCATGGTCCGCCTGCTGGTGGGGACCGCTCACCAGGTCGCCAATGGTAAAATGAGCGCCGATGAGTTGCGCTCTATGCTTGCCGACCCTATGGGGCCGAAAACACGCCATTGTGCCCCCGCAGACGGTCTGTACCTTACAACCGTCATTTATTGAGTCATTGCCGTGCTTTGTGCTTGCTCTGCCGTGCGTGGCAGTGTATGCTGCTGAACGTATGCATACCAAGTTTCTGACAGTCGGCCTCTGCTGCGCTTTCCTTGCTTCTTGCGCAGGCACCAAGCAATTCACGATTCGTACTACTCCCTGCGATGGCGCTACCGTTCACATCAACGGTAAGCGTATTGAGGGTACTACCCCGGTCACTACCGAGATTAATCAGGATAAAGACCTCGGTATTGTGGTGGAAAAGCAGGGGTACCAGGTGGGCTCGGCTACTGTTCAGACTCAGACCAGCTGGTGGCGCGCTCTCCTGTGGACAGAGAATGACCCCCTTGCTCGTTATATCGAGGAGGATGAAATCACCATTCCCATGGAGAAAATTCGCACGGTCAGCACCTATACCCCCACCATCATGCCGGCCTTCAACCCGCCGCCCGCTGCCATTAAGGCCGCTCCCAAGCTGCACACCATGCCGGCGGGGATGTAAAGTTGGAAGTTGAATTTTGAAAGTTCCCGTCTTCGGCTAGCCTACGCCGAGGCCTTCGGGAAAGTATAGGGTTTGGCGGCTGCGCCGCAAATGGCAAAGCCCGGCTACGGTTACTGCCCCCGCGCTTAAGGCGCGGGGGGAGGATTTTGCTGGGATTGGCGCAATTTTTGTGGGGAAGGGAGCGATAAATCGGGAGGAAAATCCCAAAATTCTCCAAAGAAATAATTTTTTGTGAAATTTTACTTGCAAATTGTGAGAAAGGGGGTATAGTTGGCGCACGAAATTGCGCCGCAGTGTATGCAGCGCACCACATAACGAACAAACACACACAAGCAATATGGCTCGTCTTTTCGGTATCGAAATACCCAATGAGAAGCGCGTTGAGGCCTCCCTTTGCTACATCTACGGCATCGGGCCCTCCACCGCCAAGAAGGTGCTTGAGCAGGCCGGTATCTCCCCCGACCTTCGCACAGGCACGCTCTCTGACGCTCAGCTGACCAAGATCGTACAGGCTATCACCAGCAACAACATCCTCATCGAGGGTGACCTGCGCCGTGAGAAGCAGATGGCACTGAAGCGCCTGACCAGCATTAACTGCCTGCGCGGCATTCGTCACCGCAAGGGTCTGCCCGTTCGCGGTCAGCGCACTCGCACCAATGCCCGTACCCGTAAGGGCCGCAAGAAGACTGTCGGCGCCAATAAGAAATAACCCCTCAAATACAAGATACTGAAAATGGCTGAAGAAACCATCCAGGAAGTAGTAGAGACTGCCGCCCCCGTTGCAGAGGCTCCCGCCCCTGCCGCTGAGCAGAAGAAGCCCGAGGGTCGTCGCGATATCTTCGCCGAGCTCGGCCTCGTGGACGATGAAGATAAGGTAAAGATCCTGAAGGCCAAGGGCAGCAAGAATGTGACCACGGGTATCGTGCACATCTCCTCCACCTTCAACAACACTGTCGTGAGCGTAACCGACCTCAAGGGTAACGTGATTGGCTGGTCCTCCGCCGGCAAGCTCAACTTCAAGGGCAGCCGCAAGAGCACCGCTTATGCCGGTCAGGTTGTATGTCAGGACGCCTGCCGCCAGGCCATGGGCCACGGCCTCAAGGAGGTCGAGGTTCGTGTGAAGGGCCCGGGTTCCGGTCGTGAGTCCGCTGTTCGTGCCGTGCAGACCATGGGTCTGGAGATCTCCTCCATCGCTGATGTGACTCCCATCCCCCACAACGGCTGCCGTCCTCCCAAGGCTCGTCGCGCCTAATAGATTACTAACCCAGAAGAAAGATTACACAAGATTATGGCTCGTTACACAGGTCCTACCGCCAAGATCAGCCGTCGTTTCGGTGTTGAGCTCTTCGGTGCCAGCAAGGCTTTTGCCCGCCGTCCCTTCCCTCCGGGTCAGCACGGTGCACGCGCCGGCCGCAAGAAGAAGTCCGACTACGGTATCATGCTCGCTGAAAAGCAGAAGCTCCGCTTCATGTACGGCGTGCTTGAAGGCCAGTTCCGCAAGTACTATGAGGAAGCCTCCCGTCGCTCCGGTGTGACCGGTGAGATTCTCCTCCAGCTGCTGGAGCTCCGTCTCGACAACATCATCTATCGCCTTAACTTTGCCAATACCCGCGCCGCTGCCCGTCAGATGGTGTCCCACGGTCACGTAACCGTGAACGGCAAGAAGGTGAACATCGCCTCCTACAGCTGCAAGCCCGGCGACGTGATCGCCGTTGCCGCCAAGGCTCGCTCCCAGGCTCTCGCCGGCCGCGCCATGGAGCTCACCGCCAGCGCTGTGACCCCCGATTGGCTCGAGGTTGACACTGCCAAGCTTTCCGCTAAGGTGGCCCGCATCCCCTCCATGGAGGAGATTGCTCCCATCGTGAACGTACAGCTTATCGTGGAGTTCTACTCCCGCTAAGATATCATCACCAATATTTTTCCGAACCCTGCGCCTGTGTGTGCAGGGTTCGTTTTTTTTGCGCGAGTAACACACTTTCCGCTTGAATATATGGCGCAAGGGTGTAGAATAGTGTTGCTATGCTAGATATCCGAGTTGTCAGGGAAAATCCTGAATATGTGAAAGAGCGTGTCCGCCTGCGCGGCGGGGACCATTGGATGCTTGTAGACAAGGTGCTGGAGTGTGATGTAAAGCGCCGCAATGCTGAGACGGAGAAACAGGCACTCTCCTCTGAGCGCAACAGTTCATCAAAACTCATTGGTCAGATGATGAAGGAGGGCCGCCGCGAGGAGGCCGAGGAGCTTAAAAAGCGCATGAGCGAGGTTGGCGAGCGCATTAAAGAGCTCGATGCCGTGGCTACTGCCGCTGCCGAGGAGCAGGAGAACCTGCTGCTCAATATCCCCAACATGCCGCACGATGGAGCCCCCATCGGCTCCGATGAAAGCGCTAACCCCGAGCTGCGCGTGTGGGGCAGCAAGCCCGAGATTGCCGAGCCCAAAGACCATGTGCAGATTGCCACGGCTCTCGGTATGTTGAATTTTGAGGATGCCACCCGCATATCCGGCTCCGGGTTCATTGTATACCGCGGTTTGGGGGCCCGCCTGGAGCGCGCGCTCATCAATTTCCTGCTCGATACACAGACCCTCGAGAATGGCTATCAGGAGGTCGGTGTGCCCTTCATCGTGAAGCGTGAGTGCATGTACGGCACCGGTCAGCTGCCTAAGTTCGAGGAGGATATGTACGGCCTTGAGGGTAACAGCATGTTCCTGGTTCCCACTGCAGAGGTGCCGGTAACCAACCTGTGCCGTGACCAGATTCTGAAGGAGTCCGACCTGCCGGTAAAGATGACTGCCTATACCCCCTGTTTCCGCCGCGAGGCCGGTTCTGCCGGTCGTGAGAACAAGGGTATGATTCGCGTGCACCAGTTCGACAAAGTGGAGCTGGTGGAGGTGTGCCGCCCGGAAGACGGCTTTGCCGAGCTCGAGAAACTGACAAGCCACGCCGAGTGCATATTGCAGAAGCTGGGGCTCCACTACCGTGTGATTGAGCTGTGCACGGGCGATGTGGGCTTCTCCTCTGCCAAGACATACGACATCGAGGTCTGGGCCCCCGGTCAGGGCAAGTACCTGGAGGTATCGAGCTGCTCCTGCTTTACCGATTACCAGGCTCGCCGCATGAAGCTGCGCTACAAGGATGCCAATGGCAAGATGCGCGTGCCCTACACGCTGAATGGCTCGGGTACCGCACTGCCGCGCCTGTATGTTGCCCTGCTTGAGCAGTGCCAGCAGCCCGACGGTTCCGTACGTATACCGGCTGCACTTGTGCCGTACTTCGGCGCCGAGAGCATAAGCCCCGGTTCGTAAGCTGATTTTCCGGCAGCAGCGCTGAACCGTGCTGCTGCCGTTGCTCTTCTCTCTCTCTCAAATACTTATTCACCACTCAGAAAATCCCCCCTAACATTATGTTCGACATGATTGAAAGCATGGGCCCCGTTGCCTGGCTGATGATAATATGTGCCATCATTGCCATGACCGTGGTGGCCGAGCGCCTGTTTTACTTTCACCGCGTGAACATCAACTCCGAGGATTTTCTTCGCGGCCTTTCCTCATTGCTGCGTAGTGGCCAGTACAACGAGGCCCTGCATGAGGTGCGCCTGCTGCCCGGCCCGATGGCCCGAGTGGTAGAGGCCGTGCTCTCCCGCCCCAAACTGGCACGCAACGAGCTGCGCGACATCGCGCTCGAGGCCGCAGAGCTCGAGGTGTTTCGCGTGGAGCGCTACATTCGCAGCCTGCTGGCCTGCACCACGCTGGAGCCGCTCCTGGGTATACTGGGTACCGTGCTGGCGCTGGTGGCATTCTATGAGCAACCCGGAATTACAGACGGTGCCGCTACCATGCCCGAGGTCGCCGAAACTCTCAACCGCGCTCTGTTGCTCTCTGCAACCGGCATAGCACTGGCCATTCCCTGCTACATTTTCTACACCTATCTGGTGGCTCGTGCCCGCAAGACGATTAACAACATCGAGCGTGCCGGTCTGGAGTGTGTGCATATCATCTGCGATGCCCGTGAGCGCGAGGCCGAAGCCGCTCCTGCAGCTCCTGCCAAAACGACTTGCCGCAGCGGTATGTGCAGTCTGGAGAAAGAGCCCGAACCGGCTGCAGATGTAGCCGAAGCTGCGGAATAAAGTTTAACTTCGTATCATTATTGCCGCCCATGCGCCGAGTACGTTCCAAACTTCAGGACTCTGCAACATCCGTTGTTGCATTGGCCGGCATTAACCTGCTCCTGCTGCTCTGCCTGTGTGTACTGCTCAATACCCACAGACTGCCCAAGTACGGTGTGAATATCTGCCCGGCCGAGTCGCACTTTGTGCTGGCTCGTTATGACCGCTCCTACTCACACGTTATCACTGTTACGCCCGGTGAGGTTCCCCGCCTGTACCTCGAGGACTCCGAGATTGTCGGCGGCGTAGAGGGGCTGGAGCCCCTGCTGAAGCAGTGGGATGACGGGCACCCCGCCCGTGTATCGGTCATTCTGGTGTGCGATGCCGCTGTGCCTGTGGGTGTGGTGCAGAAAATCGCAGACAGGGTGATGTTGCATGGTTTCAATTTCTCACTTTCCGGCCGTCCGGCTGTTGACTGATGGAGGATTCGAACGACAAACTTGTGTACCATATAAAGTACGCCCGCCCCTTGCGCGGGTGGCTGTGGTTGTTTGTCTTTCCGGCTTTCGGCGTGATGGTGGCTGTGTTGCTGCTGGTGAAGGTAAAAATGCCTGAACCACTGCCCCCCGCCAAGGTGGGTAATGTGCAATACCGCAATGACGGCCTGCACCACCTGCAGGTAGTTCTGCGAAGTGCCATGCCCCTGCCGTTGCCGGCATACGTTGACCCCGCTCGCAGGGAGGAGGCCGCCGCACAGGAACTGCCCTCGAGTTTTGTTCCCAAGTTGCAGAATGCCCCGGCAGAGCGAGTATTCACCGCAGCGCACGACTCTGCTGTGCTCCATGCAGATGACCTGCTGGCTCTGCCCCCGCAAGGCTTGCAGGATACCCCGCCCGCGGCGGATGGAGAGGAGGTGCAGCCGTGATTGATTGGTTGGAGTGCAGCCCGTCGGAGTTCCTGTATGCGTTCTCCGTTATTGTTTTTGTGCTTCTCATGCTGGTCGTTGTGCCGGTGCAGCTGGCGGCTAAAGTGCGGCGTATGCGCCTGGCTCGGGTGCGTATTACTTGCCGGATATGCGGCTATCGTTTCCTGCGCTCCGATCCGGAGGCTACATGCCCCCATTGCGAGGCGCGAAATAAGTAAAACAATACAATCATACATGAAAACTACCCTCTTATTCATTGGCCTGCTGATAGTGGCGTTTCTTACGTGGGCACTGTCACCGTTGTGGAAACCCCTGGTGTACGGGGATGCACCACGTATAGGGCTCACGGTGATTGATTATGATTTTGCCGATAATCCGGAAGTGCCCCGCATTGCACCCATGGGCGACGGGACGGGGTATGATTTACAGGATGGGGAAAGGAAGGGCTTTGCGTGGAATTCGTTACATTACAAAGAGGTGTCAGCCGATTTCCGATTTCGCCTGCCCCGGTATGGGAATGAGTCTGATGTGCGGGTGCAGATAAGCCCGGCTACTAAAGTGGTAGGGGCTATTGTGCTGCGGGAGGTGGATGATTTTGATTACTCCGCCTATCTGAAAAGCGGATTGCCGCCCGCGGAATGGGCAAAATCCTGCGGGCTGGAGTGGCTGCCACTTGCTCCGGGCGATGAATGGGTGGCATCGATGGCTGAAAAGGGCTGGCAGCAGGTTGTTTTGGTTTTTGATACCGAGCTGACACCGAACGCAGCTCAGGGCATGCAGCCCTATGCATTGCTGGGGCTCTACATCAGCCAACGTACCGATAAGCTGGTTGAATAAATGGTATCTCGAAAAAACTCGACAAAGAGCAATTTGCCGAGCAGAATCTACAATCTACCATTTACAATCTACAATGTAGAAGAATGCAGGCTTACGCCTGTGATAAGCGAAGCCGGAAACACACTTACTGCCGCCCGCGCCTGAAAGCGCGGGTAGTAGCGGTGGAATAAGGCTACGCATTTTCGCGGGCGAAAAGCCCGCCAAATATCAGAACCCGCGCTTGCGCGGGTGGTAGAGCATTAGCCCAGAGCAAGCGAGCGGAGCTCGCGCA
>JAFURE010000042.1 GCA_017471985.1 Akkermansia sp.
ATGTTGTTTTCATTGTTGCACGTTAATGTTTGGTGTGAAAATTAAAGAATGGTGAAGGTGGCGTTTCCACTTGTTGCCGTCTTTCTCTCTGTCACAGTACCACCGATGGCGGTTTCGTAGGTGAGGCTGTTTATCTTGGCCGTAGTGGATGATGTGAAAGTAAGTTTATATATTGTTTTAATTGTCTTATAGATGGTAGATGATGCGCTGCCAGAGCTCTGGTATATGCCGGCTGTTGTATAGGAGAACGTCGCAGAGGACCCGCTGCGCTTGTAAGTGTAAGCTGCGGTGCCGCCGTAGTTGTTGTAGCGAAGCCGTGTGTTGGAAATAATCGTCAGATTTTCGGAGGTGGAATAACCGTCCCTGGTTACAGTGATTCGAATCTGGTCTCCGGTAGAAATAGGCGGAGCCATGACTGTTGTTTGGGTGCTACCGCTGTTACTTCCGCTGCTGCTACTGCTGCTGCCACCGCCGCTGCCACCGCCGCCGCAGGAGCTGAGAGTAAGAGAGATGGTTGCTGCTGTCAGTAGCCCGATGAGTTTGTTGTATGTTGTTTTCATGTTTTATGGTTTATTGTTGGTGCTATGGGGAGTTGAGGAAGTCCGTATTCTTGAATGAGGGCGCATTCGCGCTCGATATTTTTCTGTTCCTGTTCCAGGATTTCTTTCTGCAGGGCAACTTCTTCGTTGTGCAGTTCGGCGATGGCCTCCGGCTCGCACTCGCCTTGCTGGCTGCGGAACTGCATGTATGAGACGGTGCTGCGTTTCCACCGGTCATAGCTTTTCCAGCTGTCGAGCAGTAGTTGCATTTTATGGCGGTACTCGTGCATCTGGTGGGTAAGTTCCTGTTGCACCAGTTTGTAATTTTCTTTGGCCATGGCCCATTGGCTCCAGGTTTCCATTCGGGTGTCCAACTCTTGGTAGATATTGAGATTCATGCGCACATCCTGTCCTCCGCTGAAAAAGCCTTCTGTAGTACCGCCGCTCGTGGAGAAGAGGGTGGGACTGTAGAAGTTGATGTGTATGTCGGGCAGGTATTGCAGTCCGGTACCGAGTTTTTGCAGGCGGGCACTTTCCAGTGTCAGCGCCATCATGGTCTGGGTGAGCTCGTCGGGGACTGTTGCCAGTTTTCTGTATTCCTGCCAACTGATTTCCGGCAGGGAGCCTGTCATGGGTTGCCACCTTGCGCCGTAGTCGTTGAGCAGTGCGCAGAGTTCCCGGGTAGAATCGCGTTGTTCCAGCTCGCGCTCTTCGGCTTTCAACTGTCTATCGGCCAGCCGATTTTCCGGCGCGCTGTCTTCCACGGCATAGCGACGTCGTTTAAGGTCGTGTTCCCGGAAGATTTTCCAGAGTTTGGCGGTGAGTTCTCTGCGCTTGAGTTCCAAATCTTTTTCTGCCTTGAATAGTGTCAGGCTACGCGTGTAATGGTCGATGGGCAGTTGTGTGAGCGCCGGTATACTGAAGAGTATGTTGACATCAAAACTTGAGCTGGAGGGGATACTATCGTTGCCGCGCATCAGAGCTGTGCTGTAGTAGTGGCCGATATCTACCATGGGAATGAAATCCCGGTATACTCTGTCACGTTGCTGTCGGGCTTCGAGGATATTAAGCTGGGCTCGTTGCAGCTCAAGATTATTTTCGAGCATTATCAGAGCCTGCTGCCAGCTGATGGTTCTTGCCGGTAACTTTTTCCAGTCCGGCATGGTGCGATATTCCTCCAGCAGGTCTTGGCGGGCAGATTCCAGCCGTTTTTCCACCGAACAACCGGTGAATAGCAGGATAGAGAGCAGACCGTGGAGATATATTGTCGATTTCATGTATTTATTTGAGTACTTTGCCGATGGGGCGGCAGGCTGCTGCACCGATGGGCAGGCTTGATACCAGCACGCAGATGCCAAATGCCAGGCAGAACGTGCGTATGTCATTCTCGAGTTCCCACAAATCCAGTGTTAATTCCGGGCTTTTATAGAGAACTCCGGTTATATATTCCCTCACGCTCCACAGGGCTGCCAGGGAGGCGACAAATCCCACGGTGACCAGAAAGGTATTTTCTACGATGAAGCTCAGAAACAGCAGTAACCGACTGATGCCGAAACTGCCAATAAGGGCATACACATAGCGGTTCTGACGGAATTCCAGAGAGGAGATACTGGTGAGCAACAGGCAGATGATGACGGATATTCCCAGCGTAACCCACACCCGAAAACTGTACTGAGTGCGCTCCATTTCACCCAGCTCCTCCAGCAGCTTACCGCTGCTCATAACGTGAAGATTGCGCTTGTCGAGCTTTGCCAGTTGCTGAAGTGCCTGTTCCTGGCGTTGCACGGTTGCGGCTGTTGCATTTTTCATGCGCAGAACATAGCGGCGCATGTAGCCATTTTGCCATAGGGTATTAAGGCTGCCGTAGGGGATGAACACGGCTCCGCTCTGGTAAAGGCGGCGCAGCATACCAGATGTCTGCTCAGGTATGGTGACTGCCTGTAGGCTGTAGCCATCGAGCTGGAGTTTCTCCGGCAGGCTTTTTTGTGTGGGCTGTACCGGCAGCAGGTAGATAGTGTTGTGCAATCGCCGGGGGAACAGGCGTGTGCTGCCGGGCATATATTCCACCAGCTGGTAGTTCTGCTGCCCGATGGTGGCGGTGGTGAAAGCTTCGTGGAAGAGATGCCGCTCGTATTTTTCCGGGTTCGGGGGAATGGGGCTATGGCCGGCGCGGTGGACTTCATCTGCCGATACAAACTCGCTCGCTATGACGAGGTCGGCCCCGCTTCTGTGTATACGCTGCCGAAGCAATTTAATGGAAATCACGTAGCTGCTCAGGAATATCAACCCGCACAGGCTCAGGAAAAATACCACGCACAGGCGCGATAGCGGGCTGCTCATGCGTGTCAGCCAGCGGTATACCGTGTCTCTGGCCAGGTAAAAAGCTATCAGCAGGGAGCCCCACATGGTTCAATCAGCCCTCAGGGCTCAGGCAGATGTGGGTTTCGCCGATAAAAACGATTCGCCATCCGGGGCGAAGTTCTGCCACCAGTTCTTCCCAGGTTTCATAGGGGCGTTCCCCTGCTTCTTCTGCCAAATCGAGCTTGAGGATGTACTGTACCTGTTCACCCTCTGTCGCAGTGTAGTGCAATTCGGCAATGGTCTGAGCGCCAATGAGCGCCCATGCTTTTTCCTTATCCTGTTCCGACAGTGCAAAGTAATAGACCAGTGTTTCCCGGTTGTTGCGCTCTTCCACGCGTTTGTGGTGCCAGGTCGCTTGCAGGTACTGACCTCCTCCCAGCTCCAGTTTGGCTTTCAACTTTTCCGGAGGGAGTTTCACCAGCTCGGCTTCGCCGGGAGTAATGGCAACGTATAGCTGACTGTCATCCACCACGGTAAACAGGGGACCGGTGCTGGCTATCAGCATTTCTTTCGATTCTCCGAAGTCTATGTGGTACTGTACCCTGCCATCGAAGGGCATGCGCAGCTCGCTCTCGGCGCGGCGTTTGTCAAAGGCCTGGCGCAGTTCCTCATTCATCAGGCGCAACTCTTCCTTCTGAGCCGCGATTTTTTTGTCCAGCAAATCAAGCGCCCGTTTGTCGGCTTTTGTCTTAAATCTTCCTTCCATGAAGGGGAGCTGCTCTTTCGGTTGAGAGAGGATGAACTCTATCTCCTCCTTTTTGCGCCGCAGCTGTAACAGCGCTTCTTCCGCTGCTAAGCTGTTCTTTTCCTGGTGGTGTTTCAGCTTGGCTTCGGCCAGTGCTAATTCCTCGCGGTTTAGCCGAACCAGCAGGGTGTCTTTGGCTACGCGCCCTTCTCCCCGATGGCATAGCTCTGCTATCCCCGCCTGCGGCAGCGGTACCGTCAGCATCCGCTGGGGGACCACCGCAGCTGCAAGGCGGGTGATGTAGTACTCCTCTGCGCAGCACGCCGCGCAGAGGAGTAACGTAGTTGAAATCAACGGAATAAGCGATGGCATTTACCTGATAGTGGCAGTTATATTATCATATACGCTTGATGACCCATTATTCCAATATGCGTTACATCTGCCAATTGCCGTTGTTTTGCTTGTGAACGTTAACACTAAAACAAACGATGAATCACCCCACGTGGAATCTGCTGTAATTGTTGCAATATTTCCCGAACGAGTATATGTATAGACCGCAGGAGTGCTACCTCCATCGCTTCCATCTGGCCATTTGTAGGATAGGAATGCATCTGATGCAGATGAATAAAACTTAATTTCTAAAGTTGAGCCTTTCAAGGAGGTTTTGAGGGTTTTACCAGACAATGATGCGGGAGCAAATGATGTCGTAGTATTATTTCCTCCTGAGCCGGCAGTGTTGTTACCGCCACCACCACCATTGCCTCCTCCGCCACCACCACCGCCGCCGCAGGAGGTAAGGGTTAGACCAACGACAGCTGTAGCCAGCAAACTGATGATTCGAGTTGATGTTTTCATGATTTTATTTATGCGATTGGATATTGAGAGAGATGTTACACCAGCCATATTAACCCATTAATACAATCGAGCCACTATGTTACTGGCGTGTGATTCGGTTACTTTACCTTGAACTCTCACAGTCGACGTATAAGTTCCTGTTGCTGTTGTTGTTGTATTAAAGTCGAGTATTACTGTGTCATTAAAGAATTGAGAATTAGCGGAACCTCTGTTAAGATTCGCTGTAATGGTTGCGGTATTCTCATTTTTTTTGTAGGTGTAAGTTCCTCGTACATCAGTAAATGCACCCTTTTCTGCTGATACTGATCCGTCATAATTGAAGGTATATTTCACCGTAAAAGAAGCACCTTGACTCGGAGTCACCACGAAACTCAGTCGTTTTCCTCCGAGAGAATTAGGCGCCAAGCCCGTATTTGCATTATTTCCTCCTGAGCCGGCATTGTTGTTACCGCCACCTCCACCGTTGCCACCACCTCCTCCACCACCACCACCGCAGGAGGTAAGGGTTAGACCAACGACAGCTGTTGCCAGTAGACCGAGGATTCTAGTTGATATTTTCATGATTTTGAGTTTTTGTTTGGAGGTTGTGAGAGACGATGTGTTACCATGTTTATGCAGTTACCACGTCACAGAACTCACCATTGGTTTGGTTGAGTGAGTATGAAATGCTAGATGTCTCCTGCGAGCCACGGGAGTAATGATACTGTATTTGAAATGCAGAGTGGTCTATAATTTCTTCACTCATAATATTTTATAGTATAACATTCACGACAATGAGCAGAATAGAATTGAAGGGGATACGATTACAGTATACTCTCATAGCGAATGAAATTTAACACTATATCTGATTTGAGACTTGACTCTGCATTTCAAATGCAGAGCGATAGGGGAGTTACCTTGAAAAGTGGGGATGCCGTACGCCTGATACAGGAAGCCGGAGAGCGACTGGGTGAGGTTGTAATGGGAAAGAATAAAACAGAGTTGATATCCATGCTGCGCCGTGTGATTGAGCTGGGAGTGGCCGCAGTGAAAGCGGAGACGGCAACGGAGCGATTTGAAGTCGTAGCGTGGGCGAGTGTGGAGGCTCGGTCCGGGCGGCGGCCGGCCACGCAGCAGGATTTACGACATTTTGTGCGGCGCATGCTGCGAGTGGAGGGTGTGGCCGAGCGGCCGCTGCGAGCGATGAGCACGCGTGAGTGTCGGTCGTTGCTGGAGCGGGCATTTGGAGGGAGTGTGCACAGTTATCGCAAGGGGCGAGCTATACTGCACAGTATTTTTGCCTATGGCATACGACACGAATGGTGCGATGTCAATCCGGTGGATCGCATCGAGGTACCGCCGGTGAAAGAGACGATTATTCGCCCCCTGACTCTGCCGGAAACAAAGAGGCTGAGAGAAACGGCCGAGCAAGTGAAACATCAATCGATGAGGCTATCACTGTATCTGATGATGTATTGCGGTGTGCGCCCTGCTGAGGTGGGCAGAATCGTGCCTGAACGTGATATTTTATGGCGTGAGCGCCAGCTTATTATACGCCCCGGAACAAGCAAAACCGGCGGCGGAAGAGTGGTGCCGCTGCGTAAGTTATACTTATTGCGCAAAGCAGAGGCTGTCATTCCCCGTAACTGGATGAACCGCTGGCGAGAATTGCGACATGCAGCCGGTTTGCATGACTGGAGACCGGATACTCTCAGACATACCTTTGCCACGTACCATGCCCTCTATTTCCGCAATCTGGAACAACTGCGATTGGAGATGGGGCATCGGGATGTTGACTTGCTGCGTTCCCGATATGTATTGGCTGTGGGCAGGTCCGCCGCGGTTCGGTTTTGGCGGGAATGAGGCTGATTTTTCAATTTGGGATTGACACTGAGATTCGTGAGCGTATAATAGCGCGCACTTAACTTCAACCATTTATTCAATATCTTATGCCAGACGCCAGATTCCAGCCCCTTACCGGTTTCCGCGATTTTGCCCCCCAGGAGTTCGCCCTGCGTGCCTATCTTTTCGATACCTGGCGTAAGGTAGCCCATCGTTACGGCTTTGTGGAGTGGGAGGCCCCCACCATCGAGGCTACGGAACTCTACCTCAAGAAGTCCGGTGGCGAGCTGCCCACTCAGCTCTTCCGCTTTGTGGACCAGGGCGAGCGAGATATTACCGTGCGTCCCGAGCTTACCGCCTCGCTGGGCCGTATAGCCGCAGCCTATCAGCGCGAGTACACCAAGCCGCTCAAGTGGTTTGAAATCGGCAGTTGTTTCCGCTACGAAAAGCCGCAGAAGGGCCGTTTGCGCGAGTTTGTGCAGTTCAATGCCGATATTCTGGGCGAGGCCGGCGAAGGCTCGGATGCTGAGCTGATTGCACTGGCCATTGACTGCATGCGCGAGTTCGGTTTTACGGCCGATGACTTTGTGGTACGTGTGTCGGACCGCGAGGTGTGGCTGCGCTATGCCGCCGAGCACGGTGTGCCCGAGGAGAAGACAGGGGACTTCCTCGCCATCATTGACAAGTTTGAGCGTGACCGCCCCGAGGTCTGCCAGCAGAAGCTCGATGCCTTCGGTATGCAGCGTGCTGAAATTGAAGCCTTCATTCAGAACCCGCCTGCCGGTTGCTCGCCCCGCTATGAGGCAGTGCTTGCTGAGCTCGAAGCCCGCGGTCTGGCGGACTATGTGAAGCTCGACCTGTATGTGGTGCGCGGGCTTGCCTACTACACCGGGCTGGTGTTCGAGATTTTCGACAAGGGCCACAGCCTGCGCGCCATTGCCGGCGGTGGGCGTTACAATGGCCTGGTGTCCACGCTTTCCAATGGTGCTGTCGACATGCCGGCTACCGGCTTTGCCATGGGAGATGCCGTGATTGCTCACCTTATCGAGGCATGCCCCGCCGCCCGCGCACTGAGGGATGCCGCTGTTAAGCCCGATGCCTGCGATGTGTGCCTGGTTCTTGCCGCCGCCGAGATGCGCCCGCAGATGCTCGGTCTCGCCTCCACCCTGCGCGATGCCGGTGTGCGTGTGGACCTGCCGCTCGCTCCCGCCAAGATGGGTAACCAGCTGAAGCGCGCCGAGAAAATCGGCGCTACATACGCCGTGATTGTAGGTACCGAATATCCGGAACTCGAGCTCAAGAATCTGGCGACTCGTCAGTCGGTGAAGACTGACCTCGAGGGCCTGCTCAATGAGCTCCTGCCCGATGAGGCCTAAGCAGATTCCATTAAACAAAAAGAGAGCGCCCCGATAGCTTGATGCTGTCGGGGCGTCATTGTTGAATGATTTATTCCTTGCCTTTCTGCTTTTTGGGCTTAGCGGCGGTTGCTGACTTTTTCTTTGTTGCCGTATCCGTCGCCTTCTTGCGTGGCGTGCTGCGCTTTTTGGCCGGCTTGGCAGGTTCGGTTGTGAGCTCGAGTTCCTGCTGTGTGGGCTCGGGAGCAGGTTCCGGGGCAGGGGGCGGCAGTTGCGCAAAGTCGATGCGGTCTGTCCCCTCGGGGCGAATGGCGCGCGAGGCAATGCCGGCGGCAAGTTCGCCGCGCAGTATGGCCTCGGCAATCGGGTCCTCGAGCAGGCGCTCGATAGCGCGGCGCATGGGGCGGGCACCGTATTGCGGGTCGTAGCCCTTGTCCACCAGCATGCTGACAACCTCGGGGGAGAGGTCGAGTGTAATCTGCTTGCAGGCCAGTCGCTTGATGAGTTTCTGAGCCTCGAGCACAACAATCTGCTCCAGATCGCGGCGCTCGAGCATGCGGAAGACGATGAGCTCGTCGAAACGGTTGATGAACTCCGGGCGGAAATGCTGCTTGGCGGCCTCGGATATACGCTCCTTCATGGTATCGTAGTCAGCCTCCTCACTGTCCATGGCACCAAAGCCCATGGTCCCCTGTCGGGATGCGAGGCTGGCACCCACATTGGAGGTGAGAATAATGATGGTGTTGGCAAAGCTGACCTTGCGACCGAGGGAGTCGGTCATCGAGCCTTCCTCGAGCACCTGCAGCAGCAGGTTCATGACATCGGGGTGGGCCTTCTCCACCTCGTCGAAGAGGATGACGGCATAGGGGCGGCGGCGAACCTGCTCGGTGAGCTGCCCGCCTTCATCGTGCCCCACATAACCGGGGGGCGAACCAATCATGCGGCTGGTGCTGAACTTCTCCATGTACTCACTCATGTCCACCTGAATGAGCGCCTCGGCCGTGCCGAACATGATTTCGGCGAGATTGCGGGCCAGATAGGTTTTGCCCACGCCGGTGGGACCCATGAAAAGGAATGAGCCGATGGGACGGCGGGGGTCCTTGATGTCAGCCCGGCTGCGGCGCAGGGCTCGGGCAATGGCGGAGCAGGCTACATCCTGCCCGATGACCTTGCTTTTGAGCTCCTCCTCCATGCGCAGGAGTTTTTCGGTTTCCTTCTCCTCCATGCGGGAGAGGGGAATACCGGTCCACTTGGAGATGACAGTCATGATGTCCTCCTCAGTCACATCGAGCCGGGCGGCGTTCATCTGTTCCTTCCATTCGCTGACTTCAGTCTTGAAGCGGGAATCGAGGCGAGCAATAGTATCTCGCAGGGCTGCAGCTTTCTCAAAGTCCTGCTCCTTAACGGCCTGTTCTTTTTCGATTTCGAGCTCACGGCGGGTCTTCTGGCGATCCTTCAGCGACTGCGGGCGAGTCATGAGGGCCACGCGCAGGCGGGAACCGGCTTCGTCCATCACGTCGATGGCCTTGTCGGGCAGGAAACGCCCCATGAGGTAACGCTTGGAGAGGTTGGCAGCAGCGGCCAGTGCCTGCTCAGTATAGTGCACATGGTGGTGCTCCTCGTAGCGGGGGGCTATACCCTTGAGAATGAGCAGGGTATCTTCAACGGAAGGCTCGCCGACCTGCACCTGCTGGAATCGGCGCTCGAAAGCGCCATCCTTTTCGATATGCTTGCGGTATTCGTTGAGCGTGGTGGCACCGATGGCCTGTAACTCACCACGGGAAAGGGCGGGTTTGATGATGTTGGAGGCATCCATGGTCCCCTCTGCCGAACCGGCACCGATGAGGGTGTGCATTTCATCGATGAAGAGGATGATGTTCTTCTCTCGCTGAATTTCCTCCATGATAGCTTTCATGCGTTCCTCGAACTGGCCACGATATTTCGTGCCGGCTACCATGAGCGCTAAATCCAGTGAAATGAGTTTCTTGCCCAGCAGGAATTCGGGAACGTCACCACTCACAATCATTTGTGCCAGAGCCTCAACGATGGCTGTCTTACCCACTCCGGCCTCGCCCAGAAGCACGGGGTTGTTCTTGGTGCGGCGGCAGAGAATCTGAATAACGCGCTCCAGCTCGGCCCGACGCCCGATAACAGGGTCGAGCTCGCCACGGGCAGCACGGGCAGTGAGGTCGCGGCCGAAAGCTCTGAGGGCAGGCGTGCGGGTGCGCCCGTCTGCCGGTGAACTGTTGCCGCTGCCAACGGTGTGGGAGTGCAGGAATGAGTTGGCGTCCTCCTCTTCCTCCTCCTCGCGGCGGCGGGGCATATCACCCGGGTCGTCCGGGGTCACGTTGTCAAACTTGGGGTCAATCTCACGCAGTATGCTCTGGCGGGCGGAATCGTAGCTGAGCTTGTAGGAGTGCAGGGCATCGGTAGCCAGTCCGCCGTTGTCTTTCAGGAAGGCCAGCAGAATGTGCTCCGTGCCCACGTAGGTGTGGCGCAGGGCGCGAGCCTCGGCTCCGGCTACAGTGAGCAGGCGTTTCACACGCGGGGTATAGGGCAGGGAACCTTCCGTTCCGGCGGAATCGCCCGGCACCATCGAGGCCTCTATCTTGGTGATGAGGTCCTTGATGTTGATGCCGGAGTTTTCCAGCACGGTAACGGCTACGCCCTGACCGAGCTGGAGCATGCCGAGCAGCACATGCTCCGCGCCTATGTAATTGTGGTGAAATCTGTCGGCCTCTCGACGGGCCAGGTTGAGTACTTGTTGTGCTCTGGGAGTGAAGTTATTCATGTCGGAAAAATCGTGTATTGTTATGCGCTGCAGGGCGCTGTGAGCAGGGTGGTGCGGTTCAGTATGCTCTGAATGGCTCGGCTGCGGGCTTTCTGCGGTTCGGTGGCTGCTCGGGGGTGCGGGGGCTCCGGGATATCATTGCCATCAGCGAAATCACCGCCGTACAGGAGTTGCGCGGCTAGCTCTGTGAGTAATTGCTGTTCTGTACCTTCTGTCGGTTGAACAAATCCGCACACAACTCCCAGACGCAGCATGGAGATGGCGTCCACCCACTCAGCAAGGGTGATAGCCCTGGCGTAGCGCAGAAGTCCGTAACTGCGGTTCACGCTATCGGCGAGCAGCAAATCCCCGGTGTCGTGCAGGTCGAGCAGGCGGTCGCGCACCTGATGTTCGCGCTCGACCAGGGTGTACATGACGTCATTGAGGTGAGTAATCATTTCCTCCATCACCCCGTAAATGACCGGTGCCGTGTACAGGACGTAGATGTTGCCGCACTCTTCACCATATTGCGGATAGAAGGGGGCAATGTTGAGCTGGAGTTTATCGATGCTTCGGGTGACCTGTGGCATCATGTTCGAGAGTGTGAGCGCCGGCAGGTGCAGCACGGTGTAGAGCTGCACGCCCTCGCCACTTTCACCGGGCAGGCTGGTCAGGTAGCCGTTGCGGCTGTCGGCTGCAAAGTCAAACCGATTTTCCAGATTGCGGGGGAGTTGATACAATCCGGTAAGCAGGGCTGCGAAATCAGGCTTGTTGCTGAAGTGGTGAATGGCCAGGTGCTCTTCTTCGTTGAGCATGACCACGGTGTCCTGCTTTCTGTTGATGATGACGTGGCAGCCGTCCTGCCTGGCTGCCATGCAGGGGGAGAGCTGTCGGCGCTCCAGCAGGGCGCGGCGGCAGCCGTAATCCAGGTTGCTGAGTTCTGCGTGGTAGGCTGTTTTGAACCCGGGCTGTGCCAGTACAGCGGGCAGAAGCTGCCCGGCAACGGCTCGGCGCCCCTCTGCCGTACTCCAGCCGGGGAAGGCATGGCCGCGCAGATTGCGTACCAGGCGTCCCATTATGCCCAGAATCACATCGTCCTCAGCCCCGGGGGTACGGAACCAGGGCGGGCAGGTCTTCTGCAAGGTGTTAAAATTGAGAGCCATGTGGCGTTATATGAGTTGTCATCAGTTGAGTTCCTTGAGTTCGTCGCGCAGGCGGGCTGCGGTCTCGTAATCCTCGCGCTCAATCGCAGCCTGCAGCTGTTGTTCCAGTCTGCTGCGATGTACGGCGGCAGATTCCGGCGCTACGGGCTCAGGTGTAGCCTCGCTTTCTTCGCTGCGCTGCTCTTCGGCCTTGATTTCATCGGCAAATACGCTGTAGCAGTCGGCGCAGCCCAGACGGCCGGTATTACGGAAATCCTCCAATGTGAATCGGCAGGTCGGGCACTCGGTAAGCATGTCCCCCGAGCGGCGTCGTACCGCGGGTTTCGGGGATTCGCTCCCCGAGCCAATGAGCTCCTTCACCAGTTTATCGACCTTCTCCTTGAAGGCATCGGGAAAAAACTTTTCAGCAAAAGTCAGTGATTGCGGGTCGAAAAGTCCTTTCTCTCGGGCACAGGTCTCGCACAGAGCCAGGTCTGTGGCCTGCCCGTTGATAATCTGTGTCAGGTAAATTGAGGCGCGCTTTCCGCAAATCTGGCATTTTTTCACGCCCGCCATTGTAACATGTCATTGCATGGGCGGGCGAGTCTCTGTCGTGTCTTTCTGTGTCAGTATGCGCACCATTCCGTGCTTGACTTCACGCGCATATAAGGGTATGCTTTGCGCACGATGAAGATAGCGCGATATTTTTCCCTGGCATGCCTGTTGTCTCTTTGCCCTATGGTCGAGGCTGTAGAGGTGATATTGTCCGGCGGTGTGGCTCTGAAATCCTGGGAGCATTTGCGCGGTCCTTCGGCACATGATAATTGGTGGGCTAACTTCATACGTGCAGCGACGGTTCAGATGGATATGACCCGTCGCAAGTCGCCGGATGCTGCTATTGTGTGGATTGTTTTCCGACCGGCATACCTTACCCGTGGGCGTGAAGACGGCAAGAATTACATTTCGATGATTCGTGAGCAGGCTGCCAAACGAAAGGTGAAATTGGTGCTGGTGGATACTGCGGAGCAGGCATACGCTGCTATTAACGGAGCCGGTAAGGGAAGAGAGAAAATTACGTCGTTCTACTATTTCGGGCACTCGAATGCCCACGCCTTCATGCTGGAGTACAGCAACGATATCATCGGTGCTTCAACACAGTGGATGCATGAGGACGACCTGGCTGTAAAAATTAATAAATCAGCGTTTGCTCCCGATGCCCGCTGCCGAAGTTTCGGCTGTTACACCGGCAACAGCATGAGCGCCAAGTGGAATAAAGCTATTGGTGTACCCATGTGGGGTAATACCGAATCCACGCGCTACCACCCGGTCAGCAATGGCTGTCTGCCTACGGGTAACGGAAGGTGGGTAAAGTGAACAGGCTTTAACAAGTGAAAATGCCGGGCTACACCCGGCATTTTCTGTATCAGAAATCTTTCGCGCGGCGCAGGAATGAGCGCCAGGCATACACCATGGGGTGCGACATGAATCTGCCCAGTGGGGTGGTGGGGATGGGGGTTCGCGGTATACAGACGCGCAGACGCCCCGGAATACGGCGAATAACGACACTCTCGCCCGGGTGGAGGGTGCCGGCGTAGTCACCATCGAGCTGGTAATCAATGGTTCCCTCGGCTGTTATTTCACATTCCTCGAAGGTGCAGAGGTTGGTGAACTCGCTCACATTGCTGCGAGTGGCACCACGCTGCAGCATACAGCCCAGGATTTCAAAGAGAATCGGCATGCTCTCCTGGTGAATGATGGCGGCATCGAGCTTGCCGTCATCGTAGCGGGCATCGGCAAAGAGGTGAGCCTCGCCACCATAGCGCTTGCCGTTGCCCATGATAATCTGCGTGCCGCTCATGGACTTCCCGTCGGGCAGGGTAACGGTGATGAGGGGGTGGTGTCTGACGGCTACCTGCAGACCGGTGATGATATGGGCGGCTGCCCCCATGTTGCGCTTGAGTTTGGGGGTGATGAGCTTTACGATGCTGGCGTCGGGGCCAAAGCCGGCCATCTGCAGGAAGGGGCGATCGTTGACGGTAAAGATATCGACCTCTTGTCTGGCTCCGTTCTGAATGGCATCGAGCGCAATATCAAAACGACGGGAGCCGATACCCAGCTCGCGGGAAAATACATTCATGGTACCGCAGGGCAGAATACCCAGAGAGGCCTGCGTGCCCACCAGCCCCTGCGCGGCATTCATGAGGGTGCCGTCGCCACCGGCAGCTGCAATGACCGGCTCTCCTGCCTCTGCCAGTTCCCGGGCGCGGGCTGTCAAATCCTCCGCACTGGTGGTGGGTACCAGAGTGAAATCGTTACGATGGTCATCCAGCCAACTCTTCAGGCCTGAGCGGAACAGGCTGCCGGCCTTGGGATTGATGAGCAGGGGTACGGTGAGGTGCATGGGGAAATCAGATGATTGCCATCACTGCTGTGAAGAACGCAACGGTGAAGGAAGGCGAGTCGATAAGGTCGAATATGCCGCCAATGCCGGGCAGCAGAGAGCCGCTGTCTTTGATGGCTACGCCTCGTTTGATGAGTGAACCGGCTAAATCGCCGGCTACGCTGAGTATGAAGATGCAGGGCATCAGTACACAGAAGAATACCACCGGGCTGATTTCAAAGCCGAAATCAGTTATGGGCAGCAGTAGCCAGCTGAAAACAGATGTGAGGGTGAAAGAACCAATGATACCCTCCCAGGTTTTCTTGGGCGAGACGACAGGGCTGAACCTGGGCTTAATGAAACGACCACCCAGCAGCACGCCGCTCACGTATGCCCAGATGTCACTCATCTTGGTAGCAAGTATGAGCCAGAGAAGGTTGTAGGTGCGGGTAGGTTCATCGAGGGCGCTCAGGGCAAAGGCAAAGAGCCACACGGGATAGACGAAGGAAAGAATGGTCATGCCGGCACTGCTGAGCGCCTGTGCTCCGGTACTGCCCTTGTAGTCCATGCGGTAGAGCTCGCAGAAGAAAGTGGCAAGTACAAAAAGTACCAGCAGGCTCAGGGCTGTTGCTCCGAAGTTGAAACTGCAGGCCAGGAAAAGGGAGGTGGGGCCGTCCTCTCCGCCGATGATAGCGATGGGCTCCTCACTGTTGAGTAGAAGCATGCCGGCAGCCATGAGCCAGGGGTAGACGAGCCCGGCTATGAGGGAGAGCCCTCGGTTGGATTCCTTGCCACGCTCTTTCAGCATGCGGAACCACTCATAGCTGGTCAGGTTGCAGAGTACACACACCAGAATGGCATAGCCGATGGCGTTGTTCCAGCATACGGCACCGCCAAGCAGACCGAGTAGAATGATGGTGCTGATACCGCGTTCTATGAATGTTTTTACTTTCGGGCTCATGGTTTATTAGTGTGGAAATGGGTAAATAATGATGTTAAAGATAAAATTGACAATGCCCAGCGGAACCAGACAGGAGAGGGCACTCAGCATGCCAAGCCACCAGCGATTCTCCATGCCGCAGGCTTGCTGACAACGGCGGCTCAGCATGGCCCACAAATCGGGCGAAAGGAGTATGAGAATTCCGGGCAGTGCCTCCATGATTTCATCGGGGCGTATACGGACGAGTATGAGGCCGCCGATAATCAATGTCAAGCCGAGTACGTACGGCAGCCCGTAGCGCAGAAAATTGCCGCAGCGAATTCGTGAGGGAATAAGGGTGCGGCAAAGGTAACATATGCCGCCGAAAATCAGCAACCAGGCTGCTATGGCTGCCATCATCATGCCGCTTTCCTTGTCTCGCAGTCCGTAGGGAATAAGGCTCAGGGCGCCAACGGGCAACAGGAAAGCTCCCAGTCGCTCCCAACGGTGGGCTCCGGTTACCAGTGTGCAGCCCAATACCAGCACGCCGATGGCCAACGGGACATTCGTGTGGTCAATGAGGGTGATGGCGGTGTTTCCCCACAGCCACAGCAGAGCACTGATGAGGAAGACGGTACGCAGGGGCTGTCCCTGCATACACTTGTAGAGATAGGCAAAAATGACGGTGCCGCCCACGCATACCAGACAGGCGGTCAGCGGGAGAACCGGGCCGATACCTCCCACAACACCGACAGCGATGTAGCAGGCAAGTTGCCTCAGTACCTCTTTTGTTTTATCCGTCATTGTTTAAGCTTGCCCCCGCTGTCAGAACAGCGGGGGCTGAGAATGGGCTTTAGTGAGCGCAACCGGGGCAGGCCCAGCCGGCACGAATGTCGGCGAAGAAGTCGTTGCCCTTATCGTCCACCAGAATGTAGGCCGGGAAGTCCTTCACGGTAATCTTCCAGATGGCTTCCATACCCAGCTCGGGGTACTCGATGCACTCGATGGAGGTGATGCAGTTCTTGGCCAGGTCTGCTGCCACACCGCCGATGGAGCCGAGGTAGAAACCGCCGAACTTCTGGCAGGCATCCGTCACGCACTGAGCGCGGTTGCCCTTGGCAATCATAATCATGCTGCCGCCGTGGCTCTGGAAGAGATCCACGTAGGAGTCCATACGACCGGCTGTGGTCGGGCCGAATGAGCCGGAGGGGTAGCCCTCAGGGGTCTTGGCGGGGCCTGCATAGTAAATCGGGTGGTCCTTCACGTACTGGGGCAGGTCCTTACCGGCATCCAGCAGTTCCTTGAGCTTGGCGTGAGCGATATCGCGACCTACTATGATGGTGCCGTTGAGCGACAGGCGAGTCTTAACCGGGTATTTGGAGAGCTCGGCCAGTACTTCCTTCATCGGGCGGTCGAGGTCGATGGGCACACCGGCGCTCTTGGTTTCGCGCAGCTCGGCGGGGATGTACTTGCCCGGGTCGTACTCCAGCTCTTCGATGAAGATACCCTCGGGGGTAATCTTGGCCTTGGCGTTGCGATCGGCAGAGCAGGATACACCCAGAGCCACTGGGCAGGAGGCACCGTGGCGCGGCAGGCGAACCACGCGAACATCCAGCGCAAACCACTTGCCGCCGAACTGGGCACCCAGCCCCAGCTTTTCGGCTTCCTTCTTGAGCTCGTTCTCGAGCTCCACGTCGCGGAAGGCGCGGCCGTGCTCGTTGCCGGTGGTGGGCAGGCTGTCGTAGTACTTGGTGGAGGCCAGTTTAACTGTCTTCAGGCAGAGCTCGGCGCTGGTACCACCCACAACGAATGCCACGTGGTAGGGCGGGCAGGCGGCAGTGCCCAGCGTGCTCATCTTCTCCACCATGAACTTCTTGAGGGAAGTGGGGTTGAGCAGGGCCTTTGTCTCCTGATAGAGGTAGGTCTTGTTGGCAGAACCGCCGCCCTTGGCAATGAAGAGGAAGCTGTACTCCATGCCGTGGTCGGTGGCAAAGAGGTCAATCTGTGCGGGCAGGTTGGTGCCGGTGTTGATTTCCTTGTACATGTCCAGCGCTACGTTCTGGGAATAGCGCAGGTTGTTCTTGGTGTAGCAGTCGTATGCACCGCGGGAGATATACTCGGCATCGTCATACCCGGTCCAGACCTGCTGGCCCTTCTTGCCCACGCAGATGGCCGTGCCGGTGTCCTGACAGAGGGGCAGCACGCCGAGGGCGGCTACTTCGGCATTACGCAGCATGGTGAGAGCCACGCTCTTGTCGTTCTCCGAGGCCTCGGGGTCGCTCAGTATGCTCTGCACCATCTGCAGGTGCTCCGGGCGCAGATAGAAAGCCACATCGTGCCAGGCGGTCTCGGCCAGAAGGCGCAGACCTTCGGGCTCGACTTTCAGAATGGGCTTGCCTTCAAATTCACTCACACTCACGTAGTCCTTGGTGAGCAGACGGTACTTCGTGGTGTCTTCCCCCATGGGGAACATTTCCTGATAGACAAAAGGAGGTGTTGCCATAACACCGCTATTTATACCATGATTCTATACACAATTCCAGCAAAAAAAGCTTTACTCGCTGATTGCTGGCTGATTTTATGCTTGCATGTGGCTCGTAATCATGGGATGATGGGTCTATGTTATATGATACTGTCGTCATTACGGGGGCTTCCTCGGGATTTGGGGAGGCTTTTGCCCGTCACGTGGCAGAGCAGGTTAATGACCGCTCGGCTCTGCACTTGGTTCTGGTGGCACGGAGTGTAGATAAGCTGCAGGCCCTGGCTCTGGAACTTCAGGAACAGTATCAGTGCCGGGTACAGGTCTGTCCCTGTGATTTGGCAGATTCGGCAGCTCGTTCTCAGCTGATTGCCCAACTAGAAAAGCTGTGCGGTCAGCGCATGCTGCTCATCAATAATGCCGGTCTGGGGGATTATGGTGAGTTCTGTAGTTCTGAGCCGGAGCGTAATCGCCGCATGATTGAGGTGAATATGACGGCGTCCGTGGAGCTTACGCGTGCCATGCTGCCGTCTATGTTGCAGGCGAAGTCGGCTCATATTATCAATATCGCCTCGCTTGCGGCTGACCTTGCAATACCCGATTTTGCCATGTATGCGGCCAGTAAGGCTTTTGTCGCTTCGTTTACCGAGGCCTTGCGTATTGAGCTGAAAGGTACAGGAGTACATGCTACAGCAGTATGTCCCGGGCCGGTGCATACAAATTTCGGTGATGTTGCCCGACGTACCGGTAAGAGCAAGAAGGAGGTGCCTTTCCGTAAATGGTTTTATACAACAATCCCCTGCGTGGTCGAAGCCGCTCTGAAAGCTGTGGACTGCAATCAACCGCGCTGTTATCCTTCCTGCAAGATTCGACTGGCCGGGTTGTTTGTGCGCAACGCGCCGCTGTGGCTGCTGCGCCTGATTATGAGTTCCCGTCCGCGTAAAGCCGTACCTGCTGAATAACGATAGACATGAGTTTGAGAAAGAGTAAGAAAAGAGGTCAGGGTATGACTTGGTTTAAAATGGGGCTGTTGCTGGTATTGGGCATCGGCGCCTGTTCACTGTTTACCCCCTATCCCGTAGAGCTGGTGAAGGCTCTTAATCCGCCCCCTCCCGCGCCGACACCTAAACCTAAAAAGGTCGAGAGAAAGCCCAAGCCCAAAGTCGAAAAAAAGGAACCGACAGCCCCGACTGTGGCTGAGCTGGTGGCCCCGGAGCCCTGGTCGCCGCAGGGGACTTTCGCCATGCCGGATGTGGTTCTGCCCCCGTTCCCGCCGGCCCTGCCGGAGCGTGTGGAGCCGGGTAACTATGAGCATATTAATGAATTGACGAGAGGCCTGAACAACCGCAGTAATGTGCATTTTACCCCCGGAACGACAGCTACTCAGGACAGAGGGAAGAAGGATGCCTACCAAGTGCGGATTTCGATGCATGCGCTGTTGCCCCAGCCTGCCGAGGGGAATGACCTGTTGAAGGCTAACCCTGAATTAACCAAGGTTCTGCCGGCCTTTGACAGGCTCATGCAGGCGGCAAAGGTTTCCCCCTGGTTCCATAGCCTTTATCTCCATAAGCAGAACAGGGTTCGTAAAAATACGGCACTGCTCAATCAGGTGCTTGACCGTCACAATTTCTACGATACGGATACTATCCTGAGCATCACCGCACCCGATAGCAAACGTCGCGTGCTCTGGATTCAGGCCGATATGGACGTGGTGTCGGATGGCTCGGACGGCGATCGTCTGCCCTCCATGCCCGAGGAAATCAAAAAGAGTGATTATTATCAGCCCACGACTTCCTATCGTTGGCGCAAGCTGGGTACGACACCCAATCCGCTGCTGGAGGGTTGGCAGGAACGCCTGAAGCGCTACCGCAAGGAGGGCAAGAAGGACTCAGAGGAGCATGCAAAGCTCGTTATTGCTGACTTACAGCGCTATAGTTTCCTGCTGGCTGAGTATGATTCCTTCATCGTAGTTCCTCTTACGGTGAAAGAGGGTAAGGATGACACCTATCGGCCTGCTCCCGGTGACTATGCCGCGGTGGTTGTGGGTAAGCGCGTATTCCCGGCCATTGTGGGCGACTTCGGTCCTAAGTTTAAGACGGGTGAGGCCTCTCTGCGCCTCAGCAAAGCCGTCAACCCCAAGGCGAAGGTTTATGCCCGCCCGGTGTCTGATTTAGGGGTTAGTTACATCATTTTCCCCGGTACGAAGGAGCCTGAAAACGGCCCTATTGACTATGAGCGTCTGAATACCCGTGTGCGTGAGTTGCTGCAGGAGTTGGGCGGTCTGGGGCCCGAGGCCGAATTTGTGGAAATGCAGGATTTGCTACCCCAACCGGCTGCGAATGCTGCAAAGTGACAGAATGAGAGCTTGAGTTTTCCTCTGCTTGTGGGTAGTATGCTGCTATGATAGCTTTCTTGCGAGGTACAGTTGCTGAAGCCATGCCCCAGTGCCTGGTGCTCGATGTCAATGGCGTGGGGTATGAAGTCCAGGTCCCGCTGTCTACTTTTGACCAGATTAATCCCATTGAGGGGCAGGTGGTTACACTTAAAACACACCTGCATATCCGCGAGAACGCTCAGGTGCTCTATGGTTTCGCTACAGATGCCGAGCGCGATATCTTTCGACTTCTGATTGAGCGTGTGAGCGGTATAGGTCCGGCTACGGCTATATCTATTCTCAGTGGTTTGAATGTCAGTTCCTTCAAGGCCGCCGTTGCTGCCGGAGATGTGCAGGCGATTGCCCGCGCTAAAGGGGTGGGGAAGAAGACAGCCGAGCGCATTGTGCTGGAGCTCAAGGATAAAGTCGGTCTTGCTGCCACTTGGGAGGCCCAGCAACAGGGCACGACCAGCCCCTCTGCAGCAGATGCTGAGCTGGCTCTTGTGGCTCTCGGCTTCAAACAGGTTGAGGCACGCAAGGCGCTCAAGGCTCTGCTGAAGGATAATCCGCAGGCCGATACCGATGAGCTCATTCGCGGTGCTCTCAGGCTGATGACCCGATAAAGAAGCGGATTGAAAACGTCTGCCCGAATGACTCGTATACCTTCATTAGCTGATATTAAGCGCGCTCTGTTGCCGCATGTTGTGGCCGCAGGAATGGGGGCGGTTGTTTCCCTAAGCGTGAGTTTTTACGCAGCTCATCGCTGCAATGAAATCACAGAATTGCGCTCCGATGAGCAGGAGCACAGTCTGCCGCCTGAGATGATTTGCCTGGTTCCCTATACGGCTGATTATAAGGAACCGGTGGCTTTGGTATCATCTCTCCCGATTGTGCGCCTGCGGGAATATGCACCCAATCGCTATGAACTGCTTTATTGGGGTAATCCGGTGCGCCCGCGCTATGCCTTCACTGTTCGCAATCTGATGACGGGGGAGCATGCATTGACTTCGGCTGACAGTGCAGATAAGGGAATGCTGCCCTTGCCGGTTACGGAACCACGCAGGCGGGACCGTAAATTGCCCCTTCAGCCGATTGTGCGACTGAACAACATAAAGGGCAGGGATGGCGATTTATACGCAGTACGAGTTTCGGTGCACGATGCCGACAAGGGGACTGTTCTCTGTTCTGCCGTTTACCTCATCAGCGGTAGTGAACCCCGTTGATATTTGTCGTAACCGAAAAGTTGAAGCAGAAAAGCCCGACCTGAAAAAGGTCGGGCTTTTGAAATGATGGGATGGTACTGTTATCAGTTGGGAATGAACACCAGCGGTGCGGTGCCCAGCCAGATGATGGCGATAGCGCAACCGGTCAGCACAGCGGCTGTTACCACGGGAACCTGCAGGGTGACATCGCCCTCCTGCGGTTTTTCCCAGTACATCTCGCGCAGTACCTTGAAGTAGTAGTAGAAACCGGCGGCGGCGCCCACAATCATGAAGGGCAGCAGCCAGATAAGACCACTCTGATACTGCATGGCCTCGACAAAGGCCTCGAAGGAGTAGTACTTCACCATGAAGCCGTAGGTCAGCGGTACGCCGGCCAGAGAGGCAAAGGCAACAGTGATGAGGAAAGCCGTACGCGGGTTAGTCTTGCCCAGACCGCGGAAGGCCGAAATCTCCTCACTGCCGCGCTGAGTGCGCACCATGGCAATGGCGAAGAATGCCGCAACGGTAGCCAGCATGTAGGCCACGAGGTAGGAGGTTACGCACTGAACCGTGTTGTTGGCTGCAATATTGGTGAAGAATACCAGAATGAAACCGGCCTGACCGATGGAGGAGTAACCGAGCAGGCGCTTGGCGTTGTTCTGGGAAATGGCACCCAGGTTACCTACCAGCAGGGTGGCCGCGGCTGCAACGGCAATACCGCTCACAATGACGGCTACTTTGTCCGGGAACAGGTTGTACAGACGGGCAAAGGGCATCACAATTGCTACCAGCACCGCAAAGCCGGCTGCCTTGGACGCAACGGCCAGGAAAGCGCTCACCGGTGTGGGGGAACCCTGGTACACGTCGGGAATCCAAATCTGCATGGGGGCTGCACCGGCCTTGAAGAAGGCACCGAGCAGCAGCAGACCGATGGACAGGTAGAAGCCGGTCTGGAACTCAACGGACTGACGGGCAAACATATCGGCAAGCAGGCCGGGATGCAGGGCAAAGGTTCCGGTGGTGCCATAGTACCAGGCGGCACCGAAGACCAGCAGGCCTGTGCTCAGTGCGCCCAGAACAAGGTACTTAACACCTGCCTCGATAGAGCCCTGGTTGCGGCGGAAGTAGCCGGCCATCACATAGGAGGAAAGGGTGACTACCTCCAGGCTCACGAAGAGCATGATGATGTCGCGGGCTACAGACAGACAGCAGATGCCCGCGCAGGCAATCAGCAGCAGGGAATAGAGCTCCGTGGTGCCCTCTTCTGTATCGCCACCGCCGATGGATGCGCAGGCTACCTTGTGATAATCGTAGGCCAGCAGCAGCACCAGAGCCGTTGCCAGACAGGCAATCATGCCGAAGGGGCTGTAGTAAGCCTCGGTGTTCATGAAGTAAGCGCAGATGACTGCACCAATGGCTGCCGTGATGGCGTACACTCGCTTGGGAAGGCGCGTGAAGCAGTCGGCCATCAGAATGAGTACAGCCAGAGCCACCAGCGCAAACTCCGGGGCAAACTGTCCCCAGGTGTAGAGGACTGAAACGTTGTCGTTAGTCATGGTATTTCAGTGATTGGGGATAAGGTTCAGAAGAGGAGGGTGGGCACTACGCCGAAGAGTACGATGAAGAAGGCCAGGAAGATGGCCGACCACATATCTGCGGAGTTCAGTCCGGTGGCGCGCTCAGCGGCAAGACCGGTATTGCCCTCGAAGATGCGGCGGAAGGCACGCAGCATGTAAACGGCGCTGATAACCAGCCCCCACAGGGCGAAGACGGTGGTCAGCTGCACTGCACCCAGACCACCGAACCAACCGGCAACGGTCGAGAGTGCGCTGTTAATGCCACAGAAAATCCAGCCGAATACCGGGCCGATAAGCCAGATGTTGCTCAGCCACTCGATGATTCCGCTGAGGGCATCGGGCGTGCCGACTGCTGCAGCAGCACCGGGCTGCCAACCAACGAAGGATGATACGAACACTGTGAACTCACCCACGAAGTTGGCAAGCAGGGGCAGGCCGATGCTGGCCAGACCGGCCAGACCGAACAGGAAACCAAGCCAGGGCAGCTTGCGGGCAAGACCGCCGATGGAGTCGAGCTCCAGTGTGCGGGTCTGGGATTCAATCTGACCGGTGAGCAGGAAGAGCATGGCTATCGTGAGACCATGTGCCAGCATGAGTGCGGCTGCACCCTTAATGGCAAGCTCATTGGAGCCGGCGCTGTTGACGTACACGGCGAAGGCGAGGAAGATGTAGCCCATGTGCATGACTGAGGAGTTACCCAGCATGTCGTCCAGACGAGTCTGGGCAATCGTCACAAAGCCCACCCACAGCACGTTACCCAACAGCAGGAGCAGCAGAAGGTTGTTCCAGTAACCGAAGAAGTCCTTGCAGACGGGACCCATCAGCCAGGCCAGGGTGAACAGACCGTACAGACCGAACTTCTTGAGCACGCCGGCGTGCAGCATGGCAATCGGTGTGGGGGCACTGGCGTATGCCGGTGCTGCCCATGCGTGGAAGGGGAAGAGTGACACCAGTGTGCCGAACCCTGCCAGAAGCAGGCCGGGAATCAGACCGGTGGAGGGGGTGATTCCGCTTTCAATAGCCATGCGCATACCCGTGAAGGTATAGGCGCGCATTTCATTGCAGAGCATCAGCAGACCCACCAGCAGTACCATCGAGGCCAGACCCAGATACACCGTTGCGGTCCAGGCAACCGTGCGGCGATCGCCGCGACCGTAGAAGCCAATCATCACAAAGGTGGGAATGAGTGCCAACTCGTGGAAGGCGTAGAATGAGATGATGTTGTCGGAGATGAAGGCACCGATGGCACCGGTGGAGAGCAGCAGGGCAGATACGGCCCAGCTGCGCTCGGCATCCTTGTCAGGAGCTTTCAGACCGAGAATGGCGGCAAAGGTGACAATGACAGCCAACAGCAGCATGATGGGGCTGAGCGGGTTCTCGAGGGAGAACCACAGCTCTCTGCCGCCGATGGTGGACCAGCAGTCAATGCAGCAGTCGGGGCAGAATGTGGTGCTGATGAAGGCCCACACACCCAGAACCAGCGAGAACGTGGCACTTACCAGCGCCGTTGCTCGGCCAGGCGTCTTCAGCAGCCCGATGAGGGCAGCTGCTATCACAGGTACGATAATAAGCCAGATAAGCATGGTAGAGATTTCTATTTAGTGGGTGAATGTGGTGGTTGCAATGAGGAACAGGAAGATGAGGGCTCCCAGCGCTGCCACAACGGCATAGCGGCGAAGTACACCACCCTGGAACCAGGTGAGCAGCTTGCCGAACTTACCGATGAGCCAGGCCGTACCCAGCGTGCCGATACCGCGCACACCTGCGTTGTCTGTCAGCTCAATGGCGCGAGCCAGAGTGCCCTGTATGCCGCCGATAATCCACTTGTCGTAGATGTCGTCGATGTACAGGCGCTTGCGCAGAGCGGTGCTCAGAGCATTGCCGGCAAGGGGATCCTGAGTGCGCTTGCCGAAGCCGTAGATGACATAGGCCAGCAGCAGACCCACAACCAGTGAGCCCATGCTCACATAGAAGGGCAGACCCAGCGCGAAGCCGTGAGCGTGGAAGCCCTCGTACGGTACCAGGCTCTCAGCCACAAAGCCGTAGCCGGAGATGATGGCCATGACTGCCAGAATCAGCAGGGGCAGCAGCATGGTCGGGCCGGCCTCCTTTGCCTCGGCTGCGCCGTGAGCGCGGGCAGGACCCCAGAAGGCAACCAGACACAGACGAGCCATGTAGAAGGTCGTCAGAGCTGCCACACCGGCACCCACCCAGAAGAATGTCGGGTTCTTGGCCAGAGCAGCATCGAGGATGGCTTCCTTCGAGAAGAAGCCGGAGAAGCCGGGAATGGCAATCAGGGCAGCTGTACCCATGAGGAAGCAGATGACCGTGAGGGGCATGCGCTTGCTCAGACCGCCCATCTTCCAGATATCCTGCTCGTGGTGGCAGCGCACGATGATGGCACCGGCACCGAGGAAGAGCAGAGCCTTGAACCAGGCGTGTGTGTAGAGGTGGTACATGGCAGCCTCGCCTGCCAGAAGGCCGACGGCCATAATCATGTAACCGAGCTGGGAAAGGGTGGAGTAGGCCAGTACGCGCTTGATGTCGTCCTGCTGCACTGCCATGAGTGCGGCCAGTACGGCGGTAATGGCACCTACGGTGGCAATCACGGTGCAGGCAGTGTCGGTGAAGGCGGCTTCACCCATGCTTACCTGCAGGCGAACCATCATGTATACACCGGCGGCCACCATGGTGGCGGCGTGGATGAGGGCGGATACAGGGGTGGGGCCTTCCATAGCATCGGGCAGCCACACGTGCAGCGGGAACTGGGCTGACTTACCAACCGCACCGCAGAAGAGGGCGATGACGGTAGCTGTAAGCACTGCCGGAGCAATTGCCGCGGCCTTGCCCCCCATCTCGCCGAAGCTCAGAGTGCCGAATACGGCGAGTGTGAGCAGAATACCGATAAGGAAACCGAAGTCACCCACGCGGTTGGTGATGAAGGCCTTCTTGGCGGCATCGGCGGCGCTGTCCTTGTGGAACCAGTGACCGATGAGCAGGTAGGAAGAGAAGCCCACCATTTCCCAACCGATGAAAGTCATAGCCAGGTTGTCGGCCAGTACAATCATGGTCATGCTGAACATGAAGATGCTCAGGCCGGCAAAGTAGCGGCTCAGGTTGGAGTCATCGCCCTTCATGTAGCCGATGGAGAAGATGTGTACCAGCATGCCGATACCGGTTACCACGAGCATCATGCGCATGGCAAGCGGGTCCATGAGCAGACCTACGCTCAGGGAGGGCATACCCTCCAGAATGGTGGGCATCCAGGTGTAGGTATCGGGGGTGCCGGTCTGCCAGCCCATCAGGTAAGCCACGCACATGACAAATGTGGCAATGGCCGAAAGGGTGGAGAATGTAGCAGCCGTACGCGGGCACTTGCTGAAGCACAGCCAGTTAATGGCGGCTATGGCCAGCGGCAGCAACAGGAATAACCAGGGAAGATTCTGAATCATAATCGTGAGCCGTGGGGTTAGTCTTCTTTAAGTGTGTTGAGGGCTGCGGTCGATACCGTGCGGCGGGCACGGAACATGGCAACGATGAGAGCCAGGCCGATGGCAACTTCTGCTGCGGCAATGGCTACGACAAACAGAGCAAGTACCTGCGCATCGTACACCGGTACGCCATTCACGCCGTTAGCGCGCGAGAAAGCTACCAGTGACAGGTTGGCGGCACTGAGCATCATCTCCAGGCACATGAAGACCACGATGATGTTCTTGCGAATCAGTACGCCGGCCAGACCTATCGAGAAAAGCAGGCCGGAGAGTATGAGGTAATGAGCTAAAGGAATATCCATGGTGTGATGTACCGGGGTTAGTCTTTGCGGATCTTGCGGCTCAGGGCTACGGCACCCACGGTGCCGGCCAGCAGCGCAAAGCTGAGGATGACGAAAGCAATGTTGTAGCGGGAGAAGAGGTTCTGGCCCAGCAGCTTCACATCGGGCATGCCGGTGGCCTTGGCGGCCTCTTCATTGCTGATGGCGGGATTCAGGGTCTTGGCAGCAGCAGCGGGGTTGAGAGCGGGCAGGGCACCGCCGTACAGGCCGTTGCTCTTGCTCTCTGCACTTTCCTGCTTGCCGACGCAGAGCTCACCGCGAGCGTCCCATGCAGTGCAGAGCGGGTTGTTCCACTCTGTGGCACCGGGAAGCTTAAGAGCGGCGATGCAGATCATGGAGCCGAACACGCCGGCTACCAGTGCACCGGGAGCCATACGCACCAGACTGCGGAAGACCGAGAAACTGTTGTCCTCCTCCTCCGTGCGGATGTCAAGCATCATCACCACGAAGAGGAACAGCACCAGAATGGCACCGGCGTACACGATAATCTGTACAATGCCCAGGAACTGAGCGCCCATGCCGAACAGCAGAGCTGCTGTACCCGCAAAGCACAGCGCCATGTTCATGGCGGAGGTTACGGGGTTGCGGGCGAATATCACTGCGCAGGCGCAGATGAGGGTCATCGCCGCAAAGACGTAGAATAAAATGGAAGAAATGGCGAAATCCATAGTCGTGATTTATTTGTATTGATTCCACTTGTTGACGAGGCCCTTACGGGTACCGCCGAGCTTATAGAGCGTAGCCTTGTCGCGCACGGCCTTCTTGCGGTCGGTCACGGTGATAAGGTACTCCTTGGAGAGGAAGATAGCCTGCTCGGGGCAGACCTCCTGGCACATGCCGCAGTAAATGCAGCGCAGCATGTCGATTTCGAACTCGGCCGGGGCTTTCTCCTGCTTCTGGCAGGCAGCGTCGGGGCTGACGGCTCCGGGGGTAATCTTAATGGCTCGTGCCGGGCAGATGAACTCGCAGAGCTGGCAGCTTACGCAGCGCTCACGGCCGTCCTCACCGCGCACCAGCGAGGGGGCGCCGCGGTAGTAGTCGGGCATGTGGGCATCCCATCTCTGCTCAGGGAAGGGCATACAGGCGCCCACACCCTTGCCGTTGAAGTCTTTCTTGCTGCGGCTCTTACCCAGCAGGGAGAGCACGAGGTGCTTCAGTGTGATGGCGAGCCCCTTCACCAGCTCAACAACGTAAACCTTGTCGAGCAGGCTGAACTTGGGTCGCTTTACAGGAATGTATGACATAGCGTGAAATTCTCAGGTGTTACTTACTTTACGAAATAGAGTACAGCTGCCGTCAGGAAGATGTTGGCAACGGCAAGCTCCAGGAATACCAGCCAGCCCAGTTTCATCACCTGGTCCCAGCGGAAGCGCGGCAGGGTCCAGCGCACCCACACGAAGAAGAAGATGAAGGCGACAAGCTTAACGAGGAACATGATGAACTGGCAGAACACGGCCAGCCAGCTGCACACGGAGTGCAGGGCTTCGTCGGCACCGAAACCGATGGACCAGCCACCCAGGAACAGGGTGACCACCAGCGCGGAGCCAATGACCATGGCGGCATATTCGCCCATGAAGAAAGAGGCGAACTTCATCGAGGAGTACTCGGAGTGGTAACCGCCAACGAGGTCGGTTTCACACTCAGCCATATCGAAGGGAGTACGGTTGGCTTCTGCAAACACGCAGGTAACGAAGATGATGAAGCTCAGACCCAGCGGGGCCATGAGCGCCCAGCGCTGCCAGCTCAGGCCCTCGCCCCACAGGGGCAGCAGGGTCCAGCCGTTGTCGGCCTGATACTGCACGATGTCCTGCATGTTGAGGGTGCTGAACACCATGAGCAGGGGAATGATGGAAAGCCCCATGGCCACCTCGTAGGAGATGAGCTGAGCCGTGGCTCGCAGACCGCCCAGGAAGGGGTACTTGGAGTTGGAGGACCAGCCGGCCAGGGTCAGACCGTAGACGGAAAGACCGGAGATGGCGAAAATCCACAGCGGGCCGATGCCGATGTTGGCTACCACCATGTTGATGGTGCCGAAGTCAGTCGTAACGCTTGAGGCAAAGGGAATAACAGCGGCTGCAACCATGGGCGGGCCAAGTACCAGCATGGGGGCGATGGTGAAGTATACCTTGCGCACATAGCTGGGGGTCAGTTCCTGCTTGAGGAACAGCTTACCGCCGTCAAGACAGGGCTGCATGAGACCGAAGGTGGGGATTTCCCGGTCAAGGCGCAGCCAGGTGCAGAGCTTGGCAATCCAGCAGGTCTCGGGTATGCCGAAGAAGTGCAGCCACTCCTTCAGCGGCTGTTTCTCCTTGCTGCCGAAGCGCTGGAAGAGCTGCAGCGGAATACCGGCACGGTTGGGACCGGGGCGGTCCTGAATCCAGCCGGCCACGCGGCGCTCAATCCACACGGAGAGAACCACAAAGGCCAGAATCACGGCAAACATGAGCACCAGCTTCACAACCGTCGTAATCAGGTAGAACCAGATTTCGTTGCTCAGCAGGTCCACGCACCAGTTCCAGATGGTATCAATTAAGGACATGATGTGTTATTGTGTTAAGTTATTTCTTGCCTTTCTCGCGTTCAATCAGCGGTATTGTTACGCCGGTGTCCATGATAACCACGCCGCCATTGCCGATGTTGCCCCAGGTAAGGCCCTTCATGGCCTCGAACTCCTGAGCCATTTCCTCAAGGATAATCATGGGGCTCGGGCAGGCAATCACGCGGGGGCAGTCGCAGCCCAGCAGCTCGGTGAGCTGGCGCAGAATGTCCCAGTCGGGGCGTGCCTCGCCCTGCGGTTCAATGGCTTTGTTCAGGCGCTGTATACGGCCGGCTACGTTAATCATGGTGCCGTACTTCTCGGCGAAGGTCACACCGGGCAGCACAACGTCAGCGGCCTTGGTGGTGGCGTTTTCGCTGTGGCTCATGGCCAGAATGTAGTCGAGAGCCTCGAGGTCTTCGGCTTCGATACCGGCCTCCTCGGTCACGTCTTCACCCAGAGCAATGAGGAAGCGGATGCTGTTGTTCTTGATGCCGCGGCGGATAGCAGCCAGGCCGCTGCCGTTCTTGCCGAGGATGAGCTTAGCGCCGTTGGTGTTGGGGTTGCGGTCATCGCTTACCAGCATGCCGTCGTTTTCGCCCTTGCGGGGAACGATGTCAATCTTGGTTACGCCAAGCTGACGGGCAAGAGCGCGTACCATGTAGAGCTCTTCATTGGTCATGCGGGCGGAGCAGATGATGGCCGTCTCGGTCGGTGCGCAGGAGTGCAGCTGCTCAACCACCATGTTGAGGGTGGCATCCCAGGTGCTGGGGCGCTGGGGGGCGCCGTGGTCAGTCTTCACCAGCGGGGTGAGCAGACGCTCGGGCGCATTGATATACTTGTAGTTCAGGCGGTGGCTGTCGGGCATCCAGCAGCTGTTGACCTCGTCATTCTGGCGCGGGGTAATGCGGTATACCTGCTGCTCGCGGGTCCAGATATTGATGTTGGTGCCGGTGCCGCAGTTCACGTCGATGGTGGGTGTGCTCTTCAGGAACCACACGCGCATCTTGAATCGGAAGTCCTTGCTGGTCATGGCGCCCACGGGGCAGATGTCCACAACGTTCATGGAGTAGTTGCTGTCCAGGCTGGTGCCGGGATAGCAGGCAATGGCGTTGTGTGTACCGCGGCCTACTACGCCCAGGACTTCCTCGCCTACGATTTCCTTCATGAAGCGTACGCAGCGACGGCAGAGCACGCAGCGCTCCTGGTCAAGGTTTACGCGCGGTCCGATGGAAATATTCTTGCCCTTCTTGGTCTTATCTTCGGTGAAACGGTGGGTACCGCTACCGTAGTCAGTGGTGTACTCCTGCAGCTTGCACTCACCGGCCTGGTCGCAGATGGGGCAGTCAAGCGGGTGGTTAGTCAGCAGGAACTCGAGCACGCCGCGACGGGCTTCGTTGCAGAGCTTGGCATCGGTGCGAATACCCATGTTCTCGGCTACTGTGTTGGCGCAGGCAATGACGGCACGGGGCATCCACTGAATGGGCTGGTAGCCGTCCTCACCATAGGTGGGGGTGGCACCGGGGGCCAGACGGGGCGGCATACCCTGTTCCACCAGGCACATACGGCAGGAGCCGGCTACGGAGAGCTTGGGGTGGTAGCAGAAGCACGGTACGTGCACACCAACGGAGTTGCAGGCGTCGGCAATGCGGGTTCCCTTGGGGAAGCGGTACCATTTGCCATTAATCTGGACGTTCACCTTGCCCTCGGCAGCGGCGGCGTCTTTCGGCAGTATTGTAGGATTATTACTCATGCTGGGTTCAAAAGGTTTTAGTCTTCACGAGTCAGGAACTTGCGAGCCTCGGCGGTCTCGGCAGAGTGCGGCTTGAGGGCGTTGATGGGCTTGGTGAGCGCCAGGAACTCCTCACGGAATTTGGTGGTGAATGCCTGAGTGGGCCAGGAGCAGGCCTCGCCAAAGGCGCAGACGGTGCGACCGCAGATGTTGTCGGCTACGTCTTTCAGCAGGTCTACGTCCTCGGGGGAACCCTTGCCCTCGCAAATGCGGGTGGAGAGCTTGTACATCCAGGGGTTGCCCTCGCGGCAGGGGGAGCACTGACCGCAGGATTCCCAGGCAAAGAATCGGTTGAGATTGTTGAGCACCTTGGGCATGCTGCGGGTGTCGTCCATGACAATCACACCGCCGGAGCCGCTCATGGAGCCGAACTTGGCAATGCTGTCCAAATCCATCGGTACGTCAAAGATGGTCATTTCGCGCACGGTGCCATCGGGGTTGCGATCCTTCAGGATTTCATCGCAGCGCATAACCTTGGCGGAGGCACCGCCGGGAATGATGGCCTTGAACTTGCGACCGATGCGGGGGCCGCCGCAGATATCGTACAGCAGCTCACCATAGGTGATGGACCCGGAAATGATTTCGTACACACCCGGGCGCTTCACGTCACCGGATACACCGATGATGCGGGTGCCGGGGCTGCGCTGGGCGCCTTCGGCGGCGTAGGCCTCGCCGCCCATCATCATGACCTGTCGCACCTGACAGAGCGACTCCACGTTGTTCACAATCGTGGGGCAGCCATACAGACCGATGGCAGCGGGGAAGAAGGGGGGCTTAATGCGGGGATAGGGGCGCACACCCTCAATGGAGTTGATAAGGCCGGTTTCCTCACCGCAGATATAAGCACCGGCACCGCGGTGCAACACAATCTGCAGGTCGAAGCCGCTGCCCTGAATGTTCTTGCCGAGGAAGTTCTTGTCTTCGGCCTCCTTCAGGGCGTTCTGCATAATCTTTGCAGCCTCGGGGAATTCCTCACGCATGTAAATAACTGCGTAGTGTGCCTGCACGGCATAGCAGGCGATAATCATACCCTCGATGAGCTGGTGCGGGTCCTGATGTACGATGAAGCGATCCTTGAATGTGCCGGGCTCGGACTCGTCGCAGTTACATACCAGATAGACAGGCTTGGTGTTGCCCTTGGGAATGAAGGTCCACTTCACACCGGTGGGGAAACCTGCGCCGCCGCGACCGCGCAGGCCGCTCTTCTTCACCTCATTGGTGATGTCGGCGGGTTCCATTTTAAGGCACTTCTTGAGGGTCTGGTAACCACCATCCTTCATGAAGCACTTGATGGAGGGATCATACCCCTCGCGATCAATGTTCCGGAAAATGCGGCGAGTTTCCCGCGGGTGCGGTTCCTTGCCGGGTTTGTAAGTGATGTCGCTCATGATTCGCTAAAGGGGTTATTTCTTCTTGGTGGCAGCCTTCTTGGCTGCGGGCTTCTTGGCAGCTGCTTTCTTGGGCGCAGGCTTAGCCTCGGCAGGTTCCTCAGCGGGGGCTTCGGCTGTTACCTCGGCAGCAGTCTCAGCGGCTGCGGCGGCTGCGGCTTTCGCTTCCTTGCGGGCGGCCGCAGCCTCCTTCTTGGCGGCAGCGGCCTCCTTGCGCTCTGCAGCAAGCTCCTTCTTACAGGCAGCCATAATTTCGTCAATCTTACCACGGGTAACCTGGGAGTGCAGGGTGTCATTCACCATGACATTGGGGCCGAAGCCGCAGTTTGCCAGGCACTCCACGGCCTCCAGACTCCACAGACCATCGGGGCTTACGACCATGGGCTCCTCGTCGGTCATCTCGGCCGGGTCAACACCCATCTTGCTGCAGATGTAGGGCAGCAGCTCCTCGCCGCCGGAAAGGGCGCAGGCGATGGTGCGGCATACTCGGAAATGGAATTTACCGGGGCACTTGCGGTGAATGCCGGGGTAGAATGTCACAATACCGGCTACATGGATGGGTGTGCTCTTGCACATCTCTGCAATCCAGGGCATAGCCTCGGGGCTGATGTAGCCAAACTCTTCCTGCACGTGGTGAATGATGGGCAGCACGGCGGACTGCTCTTTACCCTCGGGGTAGAGGGCCACTAGCTCCTGAGCCTTTGCCACAAGCTCCGGGGTTACCTCGAACTTGGGGAAGAATTTCTCACCGGGGGAGGAAACGGGGGCCGTGATGGCATCTATCGCGTTCGGTGTTTCGGACATGGTATAACTTCTCTTTAATCTGTTAAAGGTTTAGCGGTCACATTCGCCCTGTACAAAGTCGAAGGAGCCCAGAATGGCGCCTACGTCACTCACCAGGTGGCCCGGCATCAGTTCGGGCAGGATGGAAAGGGTGCAGAAAGAGGGGCTGCGCATCTTCAGTCGGTTGGCTATGCCACCGCCCTTTGAGTCGAGGAAGAAGCCGAGCTCACCCTTCGGGTTTTCTGCGGCAAAGTATACCTGACCGGCGGGGGCGTTCACGCACTCGGTGCTCACCATGAACTGGCGAATCAGCTCTTCAATGCCCTGCATGGCATCTTTCTTGTTGGGCAGAATGCCCTTGTCGAGCTGTACGCAGATGGGGCCGCCGGGCATGGTGGCCAGTACCTGACGGATAATGCGCACGGACTGGCGGATTTCCTCCATGCGAACCTGGAATCGGGCGTAGCAGTCACCCTCGTAGGCTACGGGTACGTCGAACTCGTACTTCTCGTAACCCAGATAGGGATTGGTCTTGCGCAGGTCACGCTGCACGCCGCTGGCACGCAGGTTGTTGCCGGTCATGCCGCAGTTAAGTGCCATCTCTTTGCTGATGACGCCGACGCCGACCAGTCGGTCGATGAAAATCTTGTTGTGCAGCAGTAGTTTCTCCATTTCGTCGACCGTGCGGAGGGCGCTATCGCAGAACTCGAGTATCTGCTTGTCGATGCCCTTGGGCAGGTCGCGGGTCATGCCGCCAATGCGGGTGTAGCTTGAGGTGAAGCGGGCACCGCAAATCTGCTCGTAAAGGTTGTGTACTCTTTCCTTCTCCTCGAAAGCATAAAGGAAGGCGGTCATTGCACCGGTGTCCATGGCATACACGCCCGTGCCCAGGAAGCAGGAGGAAATGCGGGAAAGCTCGCAGCAGAGCACGCGAATGGCTTGGCCTCGCTCCGGCAGCTCCCAGCCCAGCAGTTTTTCAACGGCGCAGGCGTAGGCAATGTTGTTGCTCATCGGTGCCAGATAGTCAAAACGGTCTGTATAGGCCACGTACTGGTTGTAGTGGCAGTTTTCCGCTATCTTCTCCATGCCGCGGTGCAGGTAGCCAATCACAGGATCGCAGGACACAATTACCTCACCATCAATTACCAACTTCAGACGAAGTACGCCGTGTGTGGCCGGGTGCGAGGGGCCTACATTCAGTGTCATCAGCTCGCCGTGGTCGTCGGCATCATTCTTCAGATAATCCGATGCAGCGCTCAAAGCATCAGGCACTTGTAAAAATTTGGTCGTGTTCATAATCTCGAGATTTATGGCCACCTCAGGCCACATTGGTGCCCAGTTATTAAACACTAAACCGCCCCTAATTTCAAGCCTAAAGTGTAAGCTTACCTTATTATTTACTTCTTTTTAACGGTTAGTGATGACTAACTATAAAGGCGCTACATCAGACTTCCATCCATCTGTCTATTCAGTTGTTCTGCTCCTGTCTGAAAATATGGTGGAGTTTGGCATAGGTGCCATATACGATGGCAGTCGGTATGATGGCTGCTGTCATTACGACAGTAGCCGGCAGGTCAATGGCAACTGCCGTGAGTCCTGCCAGTGGATAGGCATAGTAGCAGTGAGTATCGGTCGTTGGTTCAGAAAGGGGAACGATTGTTTCAGCAGGTGTTGCGATAAGCTGGGTACGATTGAGACGATGCGCTCCCGGGGGGAGGGCGGTGAGGTAGGAGTTATGCGACAGTTGCAAGTGATATTCCGGCGCTCTGGTGATATCGCCGCTGTCGTGACATGTGATTTCTACGTAGACGGCCTCCCCTGAATCGCTGATGGGGGAGAAGGTATGTGCCGGCTGCTGGTAGAGCACGCTGCGGACGGGCGCGCCTTTCTGTACCCCTCGTGCCCGGCACAGGATTCCCTGAGCATAGTATTTATCACCAACCTGCCATATGGTATGCAGGGGAAGCTGTACAAGTGCAGCTCTCTCTACGACGAGTGCTCGTCTGGCGGCGTATTGGTTTACAGTACTTACGCAGTTGCTGAATAGTAAAGGCAGCAGGAGTGTAAGGGTGTGTTTCATCAGCGTGTGATGGTTGCGCTCAGACTGAAGTCGCCCTCATGCAAGCCGTTGTTTGTGGTCAGCAGGCTGATGGTTTTGTATATGATGGTATCTCCGGGTCGGGCTGAACCTTTCGGGATGGATAGGCTGAATGTAGTGGATTTTCCGGCGGAAATGCAGACTTCGCATGGGAAGTGCAGGTATGTTTTTCGGCCTTTGTGCAGAATGATGCTATCCGGTGCAATCGAACGAATCTGCCGTCCTGCCGTGAACAGCCGTATGCCGGTTCGGCTGTTATTACTCAGGGTAATCTCCAATTGTGTGGGGGAGATATACCTCGCTGTCATACTGATGATGTCCCGTGGCGTGGTTTCGATGTATCTATAGCGCGGCAGGCCTTGTGCCATCGGTATAATCAACGTCGGGAAAGAAAACAGAAATAACAGAGGGAGGATAAGCTTCTTCATAGGGGGAGAGAAGGGGGCTATTCCGGGGCATCGATAAGCACCTCGCGGGGACGTGAGGTATTGCCGGAGGCCGGTCCGATGACGCCGCGGGCTTCCATCATATCCATCATCTTGGCGGCACGACCGTAGCCGATGGAGAAACGGCGCTGCAGCATGGAGGTACTGGCTTTTCGCTCTGCGATGACGAGGTTGACGCAGTGGGTGTAAAGTTCGGCATCTTCATCGCTCATGCCGTTACCTCCCAGTCGGCCACCGCCGTCACCCATACCACCGCCGGAGCTGTTTTCGGCATTATTCATTTCGGCTGTGACGCCCTGTACGAAGTTCTGCTTGGCGTGAGCTGCACAGAACTTGACGATGGAGGCAATCTCCGGGTCGCTGACGAAGGCGCCCTGGGCGCGTGTCATCTTGGTGACACCGCCGGGGGGCAGGAAGAGGAAGTCACCCTTGCCAAGCAGATTTTCGGCGCCGTTCGTGTCGAGAATCACGCGGCTGTCAAGCGGGCTGGCCACCTTGAATGCCAGACGGCTGGGGATGTTGGCCTTGATGATACCCGTGATAACGTTGGCACGCGGGGTCTGAGTGGCAGCCACCAGGTGAATACCGGCGGCGCGGGCCTTCTGCGTAAGGCGGGCGATGTAGTTCTCCAAATCCTCCTTCACCTGCATCATGAGGTCGGCCAACTCATCGATAATGATAACGATGTAAGGCAGCTTGGCCGGAATCTGTTCATCGGCATCGAAGTCGAACTCGCCTTGCTCTTCTTCCTCGGGCAGGTATTCGTTGCCCTGTGAATCCTCGATATCGCGCACGATGGCATCTGCTGCATCGAACCCATCGGGGAGCGAGTTGTACTGCGGGGCTACTTCTTCCTCCTCGGGTTCCGGTTCAAAATCCTCGGGGCGGTTGTTGAAGTCCTCGAAGTTGCGCACACCAATCTTACTGAAGAGTTTATAGCGGTGCTCCATTTCATTGACGGCCCAGCGCAGTGCGCCGATGACTCGGGCAGCGTTCGTCACCACGGGGCAGGCCAGGTGCGGGAGCTTTTTGTAAGGCTGCATTTCCACCACCTTGGGGTCAACAAGGATAAGTCGCAGCTCGTCGGGGCGGAACTTATAGAGCATGGACAGAATCATGCTGTTCACGCACACGGACTTACCGGAACCGGTGGTGCCGGCCACAAGGGTGTGCGGCATGGCTGCCAAATCACCAATCACGGGTGAGCCGTACACATCCTTACCCAGAGCAACGGGAATGCGCAGCTTGGGGGAGTGGAAGGCCTCACTCTGCAGCAACTCTCGCAGGTAAACGGGAGCCTTGATGTCGTTTTCCAGCTCAATACCGACGGTGTTCTTGCCGGGGATGGGAGCCAGAATATTGATAGACTTGCTCTGGGTGGCCAGTTTGAGGTTGTCGGCCAGGTTGGTGATACGGTTGAGCTTGAGTCCCTTGGGCGGGTAAAATTCGTAGCGCGTGATGGAGGGGCCGCGGGTAATGTCGCCGGCTTCCACATCGATACGGAAGGAGGACAGCGTCTCAATGATGTTCTGCTGCGTGGCGAACATCTCCTCGCGAGCGGCTGCTGTATCTTCCTCATCCTGTGGCTTGTAGAAGAGCATGTCGTAGGGCGGCAGCGGGTAGTCCTCGTACATGGCACGTGTATCTTCCGTGGGGAGTTCTCGCTGAGGACGGGGAGTATTCTGGGGGCGTGGTGTTACCGGAGCCGGCTGTGCAACGGGGCGGGGGGCCGGTTGCGGGATTACAACACTGCGGGGTGTCGGTATGTCTGCCGGAGTGTCTTCGGGAAGCTGCTCGGGCTGTGGAGTCGGTGCCGGTGCCGGAGTCGGTGAGTCTTCGTTGTCCTTTATTCCCCTGAACCGGCGGAACGCTTCCTCGGCAGCCGGGCTGAGCGGCATGCTGGAACGAGGCATGGGCATATTACCGCCATAACTATCTCCCGACGCCTGGCGCTCGATTTCATCCTCGACCTCAGTCATAAGGTCAAGCAGATTATCGCCGGCACTCATGTGCTTGGGCGTGCTGTTGGCCGGGCGGGGGGTACGGGGCCGAACCGTGGGGGCGGGCAAGGGAACTCGCTGAGGCGCCGGAACCGGAGTAACGTTAGAAACGTGCCCTTCGCCTTCCCTGATTTCCGGGTCAAAGGGGTCTCTCATGGGAGTGCGTCGATGTGTAGCAGGCTGCTCTGCCGTCTGTGCCGGCTGGGTTCTGTGCTGAGGCAGAGGCGGAGGGGCTGTTTGTATGCTCGGGCGCACTCGGGGCGGAATCTGAACTGTCTGAGCCTGAGGTTTGGGAGTTGCTGCCGGCTGTTGAGGTATATCCTGAGTTTGGTGATTATCGAGCGGGCGTTCGTCATCGAAGCCATGGAGCTGGGCGCTTCGAGCTTGATGTTGTTCGTTTTCAACCCGGTTTTTCCAATCTTCCTCCTGCTGCAGGCGCTCTTCCTGTTTACGGCGGCGTCGCTCACGAATGTTGATGCTCAACAATTGAATGTCAGCCCACAAGCTGCTTCCAATGCTTTTTGGGGTTTCTCTGGCAAAATAAATAAGCGCTATGGCGTGCCCGAGAACCATGAGGACCATGCCCCAACGGGCACCAAGAAGTTTCTCGGTTATGCAGGTGCCATCAAAATGCCCCAGCAGTCCGCCCGGACTCTCCAGTTGCATTTCTGCCGCCCATGTCGTCCATATCCAGGGTTGTATGGAAAGAAAGGCGCAGGCGCAGATTATCATGACAATGAGGGCAATCCATCTGCCCGTGCGCGTACGCAGCGGGTGAGTTATCATGCTGACACCCATAGTGCCCAGCAGTACTATGGAGTATATGGAGGCTGCCCCCAACAGTGAGTACGTAATACCGGCAAGGTACAATCCCACATTGCCCATCAGGTTTGTGCAGGGGGCTTTTGCGGCCGCCTCGTGTCCCTGCGGGTTGATTGCTGCCCAACCCATCTCGTTGATGTTATATGTTAACAGACTCAGTATCAAAAAAACACAAAAGACAACGATGACCGCCCCTATCGTCCGGGTAGGCCATGTTCTGGGCGTCTCCTGCTGCGGAGCTGCATAGCTGTTATCTTCAAAACTCATCAGCTTGGAAAGGTTATTCTATCGGTGATTTGGCTCGTGGGCAAGCCTAAATTGCGTCCTACTTCCCGACAGTAAGTCCGCCGGAGTTGGGACCGTATGTTACATTCTGACATCCCCGGATGTCGTCTTGTCCAAGTATAAATTAATCATTTTCTCAGCTTGACAGTCAGGTTGTATCAGGATATACTCATGCCCGTTCATACTACTGTATCATGGCTAGACGACGTACTTCATACAATCGCTCGGCACCTCTGTATCACAGAATACCGATTATTCCCGGCATACTCTATATCAATATCAGTCGTTCCGGGCTTTCTCTCAGTTTCGGCAAAAGTTCGGTGGGGCGTGCAACTGTCAGCAAGAGTGGCGTGCGCCTCAATAAGAGTATTGGTGGGTTTAGTATTGGTAAGAGTTTCAGTTTCAGTAAGATAATGAGGTTGTTCGGCAAGAGCGATAAATCAGATAAATAATAGGACAATGAATACCGGGAAAACAATAATTCTGTTGCTAACACTGGCCGCAGCCGGTCAGGTTGGGGCAAGTGATTTAGCGACTCCCCTGCCGGAGCTGTCTCAGAATAGCTGGGCCTCGGTTGGTATTATGTTGACCGTCGTAATCGCAGCAATCGGCTTCGTTGGTCTGCTTGTTGCAAGTGCCCAGAAGGTGGATTTGCACTATGGCATGGGCGATGTTTATCTTTCCGTTCCGATAGCTTTGGGGTGCTGGCTGGGGTTGGGAGGTTTGATGTTTATGTTCAGCCGTGGGGATGACTTGTTACCCTACCTTCAGGATAAATTGTGGATGGCCGGTGGACTGCTGGCTGTTTCTCTGGCTCTCTCTTTTGTTCTGGTTAAGCGCTGTAATCCCGATTCCGGCTTCTTCGGGTTAATCTTTGCAACATTCGGTCGACTTTTTGCCGATACGCTCAGTCAGTTGTTATCCGTATTGATTATTCTCTGCGGGTTGTGGGTTATTTTCGGTGGTCGCAAACAGAATGGTGAGAAGGTATCATTCATGGGGCGTCTGGGCTGTACTTTTGCCTTTGTATGGATGTTCAATTTGGTATGGGGGTCTATTCGTACAACGACGCGCGAACCGGTTTCCGCCGCAAACGGTTATCTGCTTGCAATCTTGAATATGCTCTGTGTGGCGGGGGCTCTTTATGCCGGGTATGAGTATACACACCGTTTGCCCGTTGCATCGACCTCTGCTCTGGTGGAGGCAGTGCGTAGTGGTGATTCCGAACGTGCTCTTGATATTATAGCCAATAACCCCATGTTGGATCGAACTCCTGCGATTGAGGTTGCTCTGCGCGAGGGTAGGAATTCCATGCTCAATCATATCATTCGCGACAAATCGGATTTGGAGGATGCTATGCTGCATGCCGAAACGCATGGGCTGCAGAGAATGGACGGATTCCTGAAATCTAAGTACTTGAAGTCATTCCCGCAAGGGGAGTCACCTTCAACTGTGGAAAAAGCTGAAGCGGTGAAGGCGGCGGCCTCGGTAATCGTAGGTTAGAGTGTGCCGCCTAATTATTGTTGAAAAAAGGCTCTCCCCGGCAAATTCTTCTCGACAGAGCACGCTGAATCTGCTATAGGGGAGAGCATGAGATTGCTGAAAGCTGTTATCGCGATGGCGACACTTGCGGCAGCGAGTGTCTGGGCGGGGCCTGAGGCCATGAAGAACCTGCAGCAACCGCAGGTCGGTAAGTCTGCCGTTTTCTCCTTCGGTGGAGAGGGTGGTCGTGAGTTCCTGCTCGATGGAGTACCCTTTCAGATTCGCTCGGGCGAGATTCACCCGCAGCGAGTCCCTCGTAGTCACTGGCGGCACCGCATTCGCGCTGCCAAGGCTATGGGGCTCAACACGATTGCCTTCTATGTGTTCTGGAATGCTCTCGAGCAGGAAGACGGCAGCTGGGACTTCAGCGGTCGCAATGACATTGGGGCATTCATTGATATGTGTGCCGAGGAGGGTATGTGGGTATTGTTCCGCCCCGGCCCCTATGTGTGCGGCGAGTGGGATTTGGGGGGGCTGCCGGCATATCTGCTGAAGGATGATGTGACCCCGCTGCGCTACACCGGTAATCCACAATTCATGGAAGCCCAGACTCGCTATCTGGAAAAAATCTCGGAGGTGGCCATTCCTCGTCTGAGCAAGAATGGCGGTCCGATTCTCATGGTTCAGCTGGAGAACGAGTACGGCAGCTATAAGAGCCCGCACGATGAGATGGCCTACATCGAGTGGCTTAAGGATTTCTGGACCGCCAAGGGCGCCGGCCCCTTCTATCTGTCAGAGGGCTCCTCGAATCACCACCTGCGCTTTGTGCCCAAGGGGGTGGCTGTGGGGTTGGACCCGGCAGACAATGCCCGGCAGATGCAGAATGCCCTGCGAATTGCCCCCGGTGTTCCCGTGTTCTCGAGCGAGACATACCCCGGCTGGTTACGCCACTGGGGCGAGGGTAACTGGACTCCCAGTCGCAATGCGCTCAACTCCGTGCGTTGGTACATGAAAGACGGTGTGTCGTTCAATCTTTTCGTCTATCATGGCGGTACAAGTTTCGGTCTGACTGCCGGAGCCAACAGCAATGAGCAGGGCGGGGCCTTCCAGCCGGACTTGACCAGCTATGATTATGGATCCCCCGTGGGTGAGAATGGTAACCTGACCAAAGAATATTTCGAATATCGGGATATTATTAAGGCTGCTCTTCCTGCTGAGGTTGTTCTGCCTGAACCGGTGCACCCGGTCGCCATGGAGCTGGCGGCTTTCCGCCCTGTGCGTGTGGCGGATTTTCATCAACTGCTCGCCATCCGGGAAGCGCAGAAGTTTGTAACCCCGCCCACACTGGAGAGCCTAGGGCAGAATCAGGGCATTGGCATTTATTCCGCCGTTATCCCGGCCGGTTCGGCTGTTATATTAACCTGCCATGCTCACGACTATGCCCTGGTTTACGTGGGGGATAAGTATATCGGTACTATTGATAGACGATTGGGTCAGAACTCTATTCAGCTGCCGGCTCGCGATGAATCTGAACTGCTGAAGATTGTGGTGGATACCTTTGGTCACGTCAACTTCAGCTCCTTTATGGAGAAGGACCGCAAAGGGCTTGTGGGCAAGGTGATGCTCGGCGATGCCGAAGTGCAGAACTGGAATGTACAGCGTATGCCGCTCACGGAACTTCCTGCCGTAGCGAAGAAGACCGGGCACATGCGCTATCGGGAGCAGGGGGCTCTCTACCGCGCACAGGTGCAGATTGACGGCGAGCCTCAGGATACTTTCCTCGACATGACCGGTTGGCGGAAGGGCTACGTGTGGGTGAACGGTCACCTGCTGGGGCGCTACTGGCACATCGGCCCGCAGGAGCGCCTGTACTGCCCGGGTGAGTTCCTGAAGCAGGGGAAGAATGTGGTTGAAATCCTCGATATGCACATGGTGACAGATACCCCGCCCGCCATTACCGGCAAGAAAGAGCGCAATATGGAGGTGCACAAGGAGACCAAATCCCTCAACAACCAGTGGGATTAAAGGAGCCTGAAACAAGATTATAAGGAAAGGCTGTCACGGTTAAGGTGACAGCCTTTTCTCTTGAACAAAACAGGCAGTAGCTCTTGCGGAGTACTGCCTGTGGAAAATTGATTGAGTGTTAATTATTCTGACTGCTGTGCCAGCATGGCGGCAGCCATGACATTACCGCCGCGGGCGGCAATGCGCAGGGCTGAGAGCGCCTTGTCTGTATCCTTGGGCAGCAGAGTACCCTGAATAAGACACATGGCCAGCACGAAGAGTGCCACATGATCGCCACCCTGAGCTGCCGATTCCAGATTGGCTACGTCCTCACGGGTCTTCACCTGAGCAAAGTACACGCGTGCCAGTTGGTTCTGAGCCTCTGCATGCCCGGCGAAAGCGGCGTTGCGAAGGTGCTCGGCACCCTCCTGGGCATTACCTGCCTTGAAGGCGAGGGCTCCGAGCTGATATTCCTGTTCTGCGTCCATCACTTCTGCGGTACTGAGAATTCGACCTTAAGGTTGTGAACCTTGCCGTTGAAGCTCTCGCCAACAGTTTGCAGCGGCAGAATGAAGGTGGAACGCAGGCCCTTGGTGCGCAGTTTCCAGCCATCCTCACGGTCGCGGAAGTTCATGAGCGTGAGTGTGCCTATTTCCTGACCATCCACCAGCAGCTGTGTGTGCTGCGGCTTGCCTATGAGCTCTAGCTTAACCTTCTTACCCACAGGCAGCTTACCGCCGAAGGAGAACTCCATGGCATCGTCGCGACGGAAACCGATGGTACCGTCTTTCATCACTGCTATGAGCTTTCCTTCAGGACCGCTGAGCAGTACCTGCTCGGTCCCCTCGGGGGCTGCGGCAAGTTCCACTTCGGCTGTCAGGTGGTAGTTCGGGCCGGCGGCCTTCTCGTTGAGCTGCAGGGGAAGGGTGGACGGTGTTACCTGCACGGGGGCATCGCCGGCGCGGACGTAGAGCGGATTCAGGCCGGGGGCCTCGCCAATCTTGTCAGCGAGTACCCGGTGCTCCTTGAATGTGTCGGGGTTTTTCTCTGTACCCCACATGCGCTGGCTGAGTACGTCGGTGGAGGTACGGAAAATCTCCCAGATGTCGTACATGCCGTAGCCGGAGTGCTTGAGGTCAATCATGTCGTTCCAGATGGCGAAGGTGGACCCGATGAGGTTCGGGTGACCTGCCGGAATGTGAGAGCCACCCACATAGTTCGGGCGCCATTTCTCATACTGGAAAGCATTGTTGAGTGTGGGCCAGTAGTAACCGGCAAAGGGAACGATGTACAGGTGGCCATCGTTGGTGTTGATGAGCTTGAAGCCGGCATTCATGGCTTCTACCGGGTCCTGCCAGTGGGTGCTCCACAGGTTCATCTCCACGCCTTCAGACTCTACCGGAGTCTTGCCGGGTTTGTGGGTCAGGCTGCCCCAGATACGCGGGGTGAAGCCACGGCTCTTCACATACTTGAGCAGGCCGTCGGAGTACTTGCGGTAGGCCTCGGCATCGCCGTAGAACTCGTCGGCGCCTACGTGAATCACGCAGCCATCGAGCGGGGCCTTGCCGGTCGCTGCATCGGGCAGCAGGTATTCATCGAGCACTTCGGCTACGAACTTGAGGGTCTCGGGGTTGCCGGCATCGATGTGGTCTGAGCGACGACCGGGATTGCCCATAGGCCCCTGATAGATGAGGTCGGGACGAACCTTGGTGAAGGAGAGGGCATGGCCGGGCGTGTCGAACTCGGGCACGATGTTCACGCCGCGCAGTTTGGCGTAGTCAATCAGCTCGCGGAACTCCTTCTTGGTGAAGAATACGTCCTGAGCAGTGAGCGGTTGGCCATTCTCGCCCACCATCTTGCTTTCCAGACGGAAGGCTGTGTAGGCCTCCTTCAGCGGGTCGTGACCATCCTTCACATATTCCTCGAGGAAGATGTAGTTGTTGTTGATGACGAGGTGCAGATCGTTCATCTTGTACCAGGCCATGGTATCGATAACCTTTCGCAGGTCATCGAGGGTGTAGGGGGTACGGGCTATATCAAAAAGAACGCCGCGCACGCGATAGCGGGGAACGTCGTAGGCCTCGCCACAGGGGACGGTGCCACCGGACTGTTTGAGAATTTGCAGCAGGGTGCGGGAGCCCCACATCAGCCCCTTGGCTGCTGTGGAGGAGATGGTGACCTTTTTGGCGCTGACCGTCATACGGTAAGCCTCGCTGTTTTCCTCACCCTGGCAGCCCTTTGTTTTGCTCAGTACGATATCGGCCTGGGTGCTGTCGCTGACAATCTGTACTTCGCAACCGCATACAGCCTTCAGGTCGGCGGCAATCAGGTCGCGCAGCTCCGGCGCGGCATCGCTGTACAGCTTCACTGTGCTGCCGAGGCGGAAATCCCCCTTGCCCCCCTGCCACTGCAGCATGGACGGAATGGTCTGCGGTTTGGCATTGCCGGAAACAATGGCGGCATCTCCGCTTTTTACAAGAACCTCATAGTCCCTACTGAAAGCCTCCTTGCCGTCTTTAGTGACGCGGAAGTTGACTTTGACCGGAGTGTCGCTGAGGACGCTCTGAACCTGTCCGTTCGAGGCGATAATCTGCTCATAATCGGCACCGAGGAACTCGACCTGAGCTCCGTCAACGGTGGGGATGGGCAGTGACTGCCCGGCAGTCAGTGTGGTGGGTACGGTCAGGCTGTCGGCAATCTGCTTGGCATCCTGCGCTGAGAGAGTGTTTACAGTCATGGCTGCTAACATCAGTAATACGGATTTCGTAGTCATGGTTTATATTTGATACTTTTTTGGTGGGATTTGTTCAAATAAATATCAGTTTGCTGTTATTTCTATCCAGGGAAGCCGGTAAGCTGCAGGTGCGCATACCAGCTGAGTGGGGAGTTGAAGTTCGTTGAGGGTCTGCTGCATGGCCTTGTGGGCTTTTTCCGGGGTATTGCAGTCCTGACTGATGTGAGCCAGCACGATATGCTGCAGGCCGGGGTGGGCTATCTGTCGCACGAACTCACCGGCCTGTTCATTGGACAGGTGCCCCCAGTTGCTCTCGATTCGTTCAATGAGAGCCATGGGACGCCCTGAGTTGTATAGCATCTCGTTGTCGTAGTTAGATTCGAGGTAGAGCCCATGAACACCGGAGAGCAGGGTGTCCATGCCACGCATAATGCGGCCGGTGTCGGTTATATAACCGAGCTTTGCCCCATTGCATTCAAAGAGGTACCCCACGGGGTCAGTCGCATCGTGGCTCACGGCAAAGGCCGTTACGGTAAAGGCGCCTATCTTCACCGGACTACCGGGCTCCAGATAGGTGAAACAGGTTGAGGGCGCAGTCATACCGCGTAAATCCTGCCCGAGATAGCGCGTACAGTATATACGCAGGCTGTCTTTTTTGGAAAGGATGCCCAGCCCGCAGGTGTGGTCGGTATGCTCATGAGTAAAAAGCACCCCGCTAAGCTCACTCACACTCAGTCCACACTCGGCCAGGCCCTTGCGTATGCGTGTGGCGCTTATGCCGGTATCGACCAGCAGGTGGGTGCCACCGCCGGAAATAACGGTGGCATTGCCCTTGCTGCTGCTGGCCAGTGGTGAAATCCGTATCATTATTCCGCTGTGGCAGGTGCTTGCGGCTCGCTGATAAACCTGGGCTCTACATCTGCCGGGGTCAGTTGATCCAGCGGTTTACCGTTGTAGCAACCGGTCTGAGCCTGCAGGAAGGCTGTCACATCTGCCACCAGAGCCTCTGTCGGCGTTTTTCTGGTTTGTGTCTGGAACATGATGCGCACTGCGTCCTCGAGCTTGTCGACCGTTCCGGTGTGGAAGTAGGGGGCGGTAAGGGCGATGTTGCGCAGGTTAGGTACGCGGAACATGTCCTTGTGCTGCTCCTTTTTTGTAAAGTCCCTCAGGCCGAACGCTCCCTCTGTGTAATTGCTTGTTGCACGAGAGCGGAAATCCGCGTGAGTATTGATGTACTCAAAGCTCTGACCACCGAGGGTGGGGCCGGCATGGCAGGTGGCACAACCATAGTTCAGGAAGGCGTACATGCCGTTTACCTGCTGTTCGGTCATGGCCTTGGCGTCACCGGTCAGGTAGCGGTCGAAAGCGCTGTCCGGCGTGGCCAGAGTACGCTCGAAGGCGGCGATAGCATCGGTAATGGTATCTGCCGTAATCCCTTTACTGCCGTAGATGAGCGGGAAGAGAATGCGGTACTCCTTGTCTCCGGAGAGTTTCTTTGCGATATCTTTCCAGTCATCGGGGTGGCTGTACCCCATTTCCACGGGGTTGAGGGGCGGCCCCCCGGCCTGTTCCTGCAGGTCGGCAGCACGGCCATCCCAGAACTGGCGAATGTTACCCTCTGCATTGTACACGGTGGGGGCGTTTACACCGCCGAGTTGAGGTTTGCCGTCCGGGCCGGGTACGCCCTCAGACTTGGGCAGATTGTCAGTACCACCCTTGGTGAGGTCATGACAGCTGGCGCAGGATACCTCGTTGGTGGTCGAAAGTCGCGTATCGAAGTACAGGCGGTGGCCAAGATAAACTTTGGCTTTGGCTAAATCCGGTGTGGCTCCGTCAGCCTGGCCGCTCAGATAGGCAGCGAAGTCCTCAGGGCTCATGTCAGCCGGGCGAATCGGGGCGAACGCGCGCTTAACAGCCTCCTCTGCATCAAAGTGGTAGCGCATGATGGTCACGTCATCAGCCGTAAGGCCGGTGCCGAGGTGAACCATGGTGTAGAGTGCAGGGGGCATGCTGCGAGTTTTCAGCACATGATCCATTTTCAGAAAATCAATGTTCGAGGAGCGTACGGAACCGTCGGGTTCCATGCAGAAAGCGCGCTGAGCAGCAATGATGTCGCGTTTAACCTGACCAAGTGAGAGCATGTTGGAAAGCCCGTTGAAAGCAGGAACGGCGCCGTGGCAGTCTGCGCACTTGCTCTGCATGATGATGGCTGCCATGTTTTTAGCCTGCTGGGGATTAGCGGGCACGGGAAGAGTGCTCTCGTGACCGCCGCCGGGCAGCAGGATGGCTGAGAATACACCGGCTACACCAATGGTGACGGCCGCGGCAGATATGCCGAAAAGGTAAGGAGTGAGCTTCTTGTTCATGACAATGGGGAGACTTTCTATGTTTGATATTCTACCATTTTTTTGCAGGATGACAAGCAGGAAGTGTCTGCTTGTCTGTATTCCGTTCATCCTGAGTGGGGTGCGCGAAATTATTTTTTGTATTTGTTTCGATATTCTCGCTCTTTACGCAGTTCCGTAAGCATGGCCTGCGGGTCTGCGAATTCGGCATTGAGACGATCTGTGGCTGTTTCACGGCTTTCCGGTGGTAAACAGTACTTGATAAGCATGAGATTGTCGCGTCGCATGCTCTCGATATCCGACAGACTATCGGCATTTTCGCGTGTGCGCTGGATACGGTTATTGAGTCGGTCAGCCAGTAATTGTAGTAAATCGCCCCTGTGTGAGTCCGAAACTTTCGGCAGGGATTCAATGATGAGTTCAACTGCTTCATCGTCTTTCATTTGACGCGTGGCGTCACTTATGCTCTCAATGATGCTTAAATCCTGCAGCTCGGTGAACATGCCGGTTTCGTTCATCGGGTCCAGCTCAGCGATTTCCTTGCGCAGGTCATGCATGTCGCGGCGGAAAACACCGGGCATGTTCCAATAGAAAGCCTTGAGAGAATGTGCTTTTGCCACGCCTGTCTGAGTTTCGGCCTGCTGAAGAAGCTTGGCGTTAGTGAAAGCCAGGTCAAGAGATTGTGCAACCGAGGGCAAATCTGTGCGGCCACCGGTGAAGCCGCCGATAAGTTGGCCGTCAGCCGTGATGACGAGCACTGTCGGGAAAGTATTGACTTTGTACTGCTGCGTCAGGGAGTTGTTCTGATGAATTTGTTCCTTGGTCATTTTTGAGGTGTTGCGGGGCAAATCCACTTCCATCAGAACAAACTTGTCGCGGGCGTAGTCATAGAACTCGGGGGTGTCGAGCACCATGCGTCTCATGGTCATGCACCATCCACACCAGTCAGAACCGGTGAAGTCCAGAATAATGGGTTTCTGTTCTGCCCGAGCCTGAGCCCGAGCTGTTTCGAAGTCGGATAACCATGCATTTACTGCTTGAGCAGCCGGTAGAATAATGGCAGCACTTGCGGCAAAGAGTGAGAGAGCTTTCATAACTTCACCTATTCTGTTCCATCTGCAGCGCCATTGCAAGCAAAAAAACAAGCCGCTTCGTATATTCACGAAACGGCTTGTCTGAAATGGTATTAAGCTCGGTGAAATCAGCCGTTGAAGGCGGTCTTGTATACCTCCAGAACTTCTTCGCGAGTGCAGGGGCGGGGGTTACCGCCGGTGCAGACATCGGCCATGGCTGCATCGGTCAGGGCCTCCAGGTCTTCCTCCTTCACGCCGATTTCGGCCAGAGTCTGGGGAATCTTAACATCGAGGGAGAGCTGCTTCACGGCATCGATAGCGGCCTTGCGGTACTCCTCCTGACTCATGGCATCAACGCCCTGCACGCCCATTGCGCGGGCAATCTCGCGGAACTTCTCGCCGGTGTAGGGGGCGTTGTACTCCATGACGTAGGGGAGCAGCACGGCGTTGGCCACACCATGGGGGGTGTTGTAGAAGGCGCTCAGGGGGTGAGCCATGCCGTGTACAACGCCGAGGCCTACGTTCGAGAAGGCCATGCCGGTCATGTACTGGCCCAGAGCCATACCCTCGCGACCATCGGGGTCGTTCACCACGGCCTTGCGCAGGTTCTTGGCGATGAGCTCAACGGCTTTGATGTTGAGGGTATCGGCCAGTTCCCAGGCGGCCAGAGTGGTGTAGCCTTCGATGGCGTGGGTCAGGGCATCCATACCGGTGGCAGCGGTCAGGCCGGCAGGCATGGAGGACATCATATCGGGGTCAACCACAGCAACAACGGGGATATCGTGGGGGTCAACGCACACAAACTTGCGGCGCTTGGCCTCGTCGGTAATCACGTAGTTGATGGTGGTCTCGGCAGCGGTGCCGGCAGTGGTAGCCACGGCGATAACGGGCACGCACTTGTTCTTGGTGGGAGCCAGCCCCTCGAGAGATACAACATCTGCGAATTCGGGGTTATTGATGATGATACCGATGGCCTTTGCGGTATCCTGAGGGGAACCGCCACCAATGGCAATCATGTAATCGGCACCGGCAGCCTTGAAAGCCTCCACGCCGCCCTCTACAACAGCTACGCTGGGGTTGGCTTTCACCTTGTCGTAAATCTCGTATGCACAGCCGGCAGCCTCAAGAAGGTCAGTGACTTTGGCTACCACGCCGAAGCGTACCAAATCGGCATCTGTTACCACAAGAGCCTTGGCAAAACCGCGGTTTTTCACCTCGGTAACAATCTCTTTGATGGCACCATGACCATGGTAACTCGTCTCGTTCAGAATAAAGCGTTTTGCGGACATGTCATCAATCTACCTTAAAATCAGGCAGATGGCAAGTATCTTTCTTGCATGCACGAAAAAAATGTTGCCGTGACGTAAATTCAGGTGGACAAAATGCCGGTCTCGGGGTAACATAGCTGCACGTTCCGCTTCTTAAAATACTGATTTTTCGTAAAATCTTCACTTCTAAAGAATTAAATCATTATGGCATTTAAAAATTTCCGCAAGCCGACTGACACCGTGTCCAAGCCGACTCCGAGCTACAGCGATGCTCCGGTTCCTTCCGAGTGGCAGGCTCCTGTTGCACCCGTAGCCGATGTTCCCGCTCAGAACTCATTCTTTGACCCGACTCCTGCTGAGCCGTCTCCCTTTGAGCCGACTCCCTCTACCGCCGGTATGGGTGTTGCTACACGTAACGTGCTGAATTCCGACGTGGCTGTGGTTGGTATTCTGCGCTTTACCGATGACCTGCTCGTCGACGGTACCGTTGAGGGTGAGATTACCTCTGATGGCGAGCTTACCGTTGGTGCCAATGCCGTTATTCAGGCCGGTCCTCAGACCAAGGTTGCCGTGCGTACTCGCAGCGCCATCATTCAGGGCCGTGTGACCGGTGATATCGTTGTAACTGATCGTGTGGAGCTGACCTCCACTGCTGAGCTTGTTGGCGATGTGACCGCTTCCAAGATTTCCATTCAGGAGGGTGCTGTATTCATCGGCCACTGCATGGTTGGTGTTGCTTCTGCATCCGCCGTTCAGGCACCGGCTCCGGCCAAGAAGGTAAAGGCTACCAAGACTCCCACTAACAACAACCTGCTCAGCTGAGCTGAACGGTTTGATATATGGCCCGGTATAGAACAGAGCCGCTAGTTGTTTCGGTTCCTTCCGGGTTATTACCTGAGAGTGAGCGCGATCGCAGAATCGCGCTCACCTCGTTTTCTGCCCGGAGCGAGCGTGTTGCCGTGCCGCAACGCGAAGTAGTGTGTTATGAATGCGGAAAGAGTTCCATGGTGCCGACTGCGGCTCTGTCTGCCAATTGTTCTCATTGTCACGCTCACCTGAAGATGACGGATATAGAGCTCAAGCCGGGTGCCCGCCGATTGACTGTACGGACTCTGGGCAATGTAACCGTACTGGCCGATGCTGTGCTGTCCCAGCTTTCGGTGACATGCAATAATTGCTATCTAAATGGGCGGGGCTCCGGTTTTTTTCGTTGTGCCGGATTGCTCAAAGTGAGCTCCAATAATCGAATAGAAGGCTCTGTGCAAGCCGGCTGTATGGAGGTGGAGCGCGGAGTTGATTTGATTCTGACGCAGGGAGCGACAGTGGGTGAACTTGTGGTGAGCGGGCGTCTGACCGGACGTATTGTAGCCCGCAAGTCTGTGGTTGTCCGTCGCGGCGGCGAGTTGTATGGAAATTGTTTTTCTCCCTCACTTGTGGTGGAACAGGGCGGAACTCACCGTGGGGAGTGGCATGAAGTTCAGCCGGATTAAAGTTCGGTCATCATGGACATACAAATCACAGGAGCAACCCAGAACACGCTGCGTAACATCAATCTGACGTTGCCTGCGGGTAAAATCATTGCTCTGATGGGCCCCAGCGGTTCGGGTAAGAGCACACTGGCGCACGATACCTTGTTTGCGGAATCTCGCCGTCGTTTTCTTGATTGCCTGTCTGCCGGTGCCCGGCGTTTGCTGGCTCGCCCCGAAAAACCGCGCGTTGCTGCCATTGACGGCTTGCCGCCTGCGCTTTGTCTGGAGCAGCATATTCCGCAGGGGCATAGCCGTGCTGTACTCGGCTCTATTACCGAAGTGCTGGATTATCTGCGAATTGTTTATGCCGCTATCGGTGTGCCCCATGACCCGGCTACAGGTGAGCGGCTGACCCGCCTGAGCCCGGACGAAATATCTCTTTCACTCAGTAATCTGCCGGAGGGAACACGTCTGACATTACTGGCTCCGCTGCCCTCGAGTTTCGGGCGTGAGCCAGAGAGTGATATCCTGCAACTGCGCAAGCTCGGTTATCTTCGTGTGCGTGTTGCGGGCGAAATCAGAGAGCTCGAGGAACTGGAATCAGCTCCTCCAGCTGAAAGTGATATCTGTGAGCTGGTGGTTGACCGCATTGTGGTGCGTGCAGGTAGTGAGTCCCGTGTTGCTGACTCGGTTCAGGCGGCGCTTCGTTTGTGGCCGGATGAACTGCGTGCTCTTGTACAGCAGAAAGGAGGTGAGCCACAATTGCAGTGTTTCCATACACGCTATCGCAATGCTGACACCGGTTTCACCCTGCCTGACTTGACGCCTCGACTGTTTTCGCACTATTCACCGCAAGGCGCCTGTGCGGAGTGCGAGGGAACGGGGGTGAAGGAAACGAGCAAGGGCGAGCCTGTGATTTGCCCGGCCTGCCGCGGAATGCGACTCAACCCCGTGGCTTTGGCTGTTACGCTCCCCTTCGGTACCCGCGAAATCAATCTCGGGGAGTTCTGTAATCTATCTGTTCAGCAGAACCGTGATTTATTGCAGCAGCTCATCATACCGCCGGTGTTTGAACAAGCTTTGCAGACAGCTGTGCAGGAGCTGACCCGCCGACTGGATTGTCTGATTGAATTAGGGCTGGGCTATTTGTCGCTTTCCCGTGCGGCTAATACTCTGTCCGGTGGCGAGTTGCAGCGAGCCCGACTGGCCGGGCAGATTGGAGGGGGGCTTTCCGGTGTGCTCTATATTCTCGATGAACCCACCATCGGTTTGCACCCGAGTGAGACGGAACGCCTGATTGTCGCGCTGAAACGTCTGCGTGATAAGGGCAATACGATTCTTGTGGTGGAGCATGACCCTCAGTTGCTCGCGGCTGCTGACTGGCTTGTGGAAATGGGCCCCGGCAGTGGTCCCGACGGCGGGTCTGTGCTGGCTGAGGGAACTTACGAGGATTTCCTGCAGAACGAGCAATCTCCTACAGCTGCCTGGCTGACCGGCCGCCAACAGTTTGCCGAGACGGAAA
>JAFURE010000043.1 GCA_017471985.1 Akkermansia sp.
CGGGTGCGGGGGCGGGCTCTACTGCGGGAGCGGGCTCAGCGGGTGCGGGGGCGGGCTCTACTGCGGGAGCGGGCTCAGCGGGTGCCGGGGCGGGCTCTACTGCGGGAGCGGGCTCAGCGGGTGCCGGGGCGGGCTCTACTGCGGGTGCAGGCTCAGCGGGTGCCGGGGCGGGCTCTACTGCGGGTGCGGGCTCAGCAGGTGCGGGGGCGGGCTCTACTGCGGGTGCGGGCTCAGCGGGGGCAGGTGCGGGCTCTACTGCGGGTGCGGGCTCAGCAGGTGCAGGCGCTGGCTCTACAGCAGGAGCGGGCTCAGCAGGTGCGGGTGCGGGCTCTACATCCCAGGGAGCTGGTTCAGCTGTTGCGGGAGCAGGTTCAACAGTCGGTGCAGGTTCAATGGAGGGAGCCGGCTCAACAACAGGCGCTGTCTCAGTTACAGGAGCCACAACAGGAGCCTCTGTAGCGAGAGCGGACTTCTTCTGCTGGAACTGGCGGTTCATAAGCACCGCAAGCACAAAGCAGAGAATCATAAACAGGGAACCAAAGAACACGGTACCCTTCTTCAGCACATCAGTGGTCTGAGCACCGAAAGCCTGATCGGTCATCTGAGCACCGAATGCGGCACCCAGTCCCTCCTGCTTGGGGCGCTGCATCAGTACGATAAGCAGCAGCAGCGCACAGACAATCATCAGGAGAGCGAATACTATGTAGATAGATGCGGTGAGAATCATGGCGTTGATTGTATCTTAAAATTCTGTATTTGTAAAGGATTTAGGCAATAATTTCGTTAAGTTCGTTGCACACGATACGGGTGGGCTTAATCGGCTTGTCATCGAGAGCGAAACTCATGATGACCACGCGCTCACCGGCCTTGATAAGGTGAGCAGCTCCGCCGTTAATAATAATCTGCCCGGTACCGGGCGGACCAACCAATACGTAGGTCTCGAATCTGTTGCCACTGGTGACAGAAGCAACCAACACCTTCTCACCGGGCCAGAGGCCGGCGGCCTCTACCAGGTCCTGCGGTATTTCTATGCTACCTTCGTACTCCACATCACCACGCGTAACCATGGCTCTGTGAATCTTCGATTTAAGCTGAGATACAAGCATAACGAAAAAAGTTGCGGCTCGATATGAAACTACTTTTCACAGCAAATGTCAATCATAAACACACAAAAAGAGCTGTTATGCCACAGCAAAATCGATTCAGCGAGCACTATTCACCCCCAGACGGGAACAAATATCGCAGGTAGGGCGACACCCACGCGCCGGGCAATGCTCACGCCCCCACAGAACAAATTGCACATGCAACCGGTTCCACTCAGAGCGCGGAAATAGCCTTTTGAGGTCAGCCTCCACTTTCTCCACCGTTTTGCCACGACTGAGTCCCCAGCGCCGGGCAAGACGAAAAATATGCGTATCGACAGGGAAAGCCGGATGCCCGAACGCCTGAGCCATCACCACACTGGCTGTTTTATGCCCCACTCCGGGCAGAGCTTCGAGCGCCTCAAACGTATCGGGCACCAGTCCTCCATGGAGCTTCATCAATTGCTGAGCCGTAGCAACCAGACGCTTGGCTTTTGTTTCTGTCAGCCCGCATGTGGCAATATATTCCCTCACCTGTTGCCAACTCATGGCAGCCATTTTTTCAGGAGTGGGGGCTGCTTCAAACAGCGCAGGTGTCACCTTATTCACGCGCGCATCCGTACACTGAGCAGACAGCATAACAGCCACCAACAGAGTAAAAGCGTCCCGGTGGTGCAGAGGACACCCCGGCTCAGGGTATGTCCTCTGCAACTCCTCCAGTACAATAGCTGCCCGTTGAGTACGCAGCATAGGATTATAATGATTAAGCCAATCAGCGGCGCATGTTACTCAGCGGCCCCAGCACGGCATTGCCCTCCTGCTCGGTTACACGGCTCCAGGATTTCACATTGCCGGTACTTCCCTCAGGACCGACAACGGGTCGTGAATTCGGGGGTACCATAGCAACGGAACTCTGACAGGAACTCAGGCCGAGAGCGGCCAGTACAAGGGCGGGAATAATGATGTTTTTCATAATCTAAGCTTAGTTTGAAGATGTAAAGTCCGCCGCCATACCCGGGTTGCGGGCAGGCGGCGGAGAGAGTTATATAAGTTTCACATCGAGTACGACATCAGGAGCCGATGGGCTTCTGCATGAAGACGCGGTCACCCACTTCAAGCATAACACCGGCGGGCAGCTCCTCGCTCTTAAACTCGGCAACAACCTGATTACCGCTAATGCTGATGACACGAAGCTTGGCAATCATGACATCGCCGCGCTTCACCAGCAGCGGATTGGAGTCACCGGTAACGATGCCGCTATCCTTACCGACATTGAACACCACGAACTTCCAGCGGGGATCAACAGCAAGAATAGTGAACTCATCGTCATTCTTGCGGTATTCCTCCTCAAAGCGACGGTTGGCACCATCCAGACGCTCCAGCTCGGCGGTCTCGGTAGCCACCTTCTTGGCAGCTGCGTCGCGCACCGTTACCTTGCTCTCGAGTTCAGAGCTGAGAGTTGAGGCCTTCTCCTTCTCCTCATTCACAGTGCTCTCCAGAGTGGATACAGCCTCGTTCAGATCACTCACAGAGGAAAGAGCAGGCAGAGAACGGAAGAATGCCAGCAGAGCATCGAGCTCAGCCTGAATCTCATCCTGACGGCTCTTAGCCTCTTTAACCTTTTCCTTCATGTCAGCGAGAGCAGACTCCTGAGAGCTGAGCTCGCTCTCTGCCTGTGCCAGCTCCTCAGCGGAGCGCTGCAGCATGGTAGCAGCCTCGGCGCAGGCCTCAAGAGCCTTCTTACGCTCGCCGGAAATAGAAGCCACGTTGCCATCGAGAGACTGATTTACAGCCTTCAGACCGCCGGAGCCATCAGGACCACCGGCAACACCAACCACGAGCTTCATGGTTGTCTGCTGCTGTGAAGAGAACATGAAACCGGCTACACCCAGACCGAGTGTGACGATAATTGCAATGAGAGGTGCGATTTTCATTTTTATGAGAGGTGTAAGAATTACTTATTTGCTGCGAACGGAAACCACGGTGTCACCCACCTCAACACGCTCGCCGGTCAGCATGGTGCTGTACACCACGTCGCAGCTGGCACGTGAGGACTCTACGAGAGTCACATTGAGCTCACAGATTTTCTTGTCGCCGCGCATGACGGCCAAACGAGAACCGATAACGATACCCTTGTCAATGCCGGCATCGAGAATAACGTAGTCCCACTGACGGTCGGCAGATATAACGGCACACTTCAGCTCAGGAGGAGAAAGTCGAGCCTGACGATCCTGAGCCAGCTTCTTTGCGGCAGCAATAAGGGCCACGAGGCGCTCGCTCTCAGCACCAAGGGCGGCAATGCGGGCATCGGCCTCGGCATTCTCGCGCTCGAGCTTGGCAGTAAGCTCCATGAGCTCACGTACAGCATCGGCAATCTCATCCTCGGTTGCGGAATCAGCATCGAGCTCCACGATAGGGGCGACCTTGGCGAAAGCATTAGACTTCTCATCCTTAATAGCCTCCAGACTACCGGTCAGCGACTCAAACTCCGAGGTTGCCTCGGCCAGTTCGCCTCTCACAGTCTCGGTCTTACTCTCGGTCTCAGCCTTCTTAGCTTCATTGCGAGCCTGCTCCTCCTTCATGAGTTCAGCACGATACTCGGCATATGCCTTGATGGTCTTATCAAGAGCGATATTCTTATTCTTGTTGACGGCACTGTCAAACTGAGACTGAATGGCAGCAATTTCGCCACCGGAGGAGGTCATAGCCCCATGATTCTTGGTGAAGAGATATGTAGCACCCAGAAAGAGCGTAACTGAGCCGATAATGATGTATTTCCACATGGTGTAAGTAAATTTGCAACGGTTCGATATATCTTTTACACCAGAAATCGGCTCTTGGCAATCAAAAAAGCGCTTTCAAGGCATTTTTTTCATCATTTTCGCAAGCTGAACCGAGTTTCCCACAAAAAAGCGCCGCGTTTCTGCTCAGCTCGAGCAAAAACGCGGCGAAAAATCAGATGTTATTCAGCTCAGCAATCAGGCTTCTTTCTCAGCAGCCTCCTTTGCCTTGCGGTCGCGGGCAGCAGCGCGCATGGACATCTTCACACGCCCCTTATCATCAATACCAATACACTTAGCGGTCACGATATCGCCCACCTTCACAACGTCCTCAGTCTTCTGAGTACGCCCCTCGGCAAGCTCAGAGATGTGAATCAGGCCATCCTTACCGGGCAGCACCTCCATGAAGGCACCGAACTCCTTGGTGGAGACAATCTTACCCTCGTAGGTCTCGCCCACTTCAATCTCCTTGAACATACGATCGATGAGGTACAGAGCACGCTCCACACCCTCCTGACGACTGCCGTAAATGCGCACGGTACCGTCCTCCTCGATATTAATATCGGTACCGGTCTCAGCCTGCAGAGCCTTAATGTTCTTACCGCCGGGGCCGATAAGCTCACCGATGCGGTCCTGAGGAATGCTGGTGGACTCGATACGCGGGGCGTTCGGGCTCATCTTCTGCGGCGCGGAGATACAGGCATTCATCGTCTCGAGCACCTGCAGACGACCCTTGCGAGCCAGGTGAATAGCCTCCTCGAGGATGTAGAGCGGAATACCGGGCAGCTTCAGGTCGAGCTGATAGCCGGTCACACCGACCTCGGAACCGCAAAGCTTGAAGTCCATATCGCCGTAGAAATCCTCGGAGCCGATGATGTCGAGCAGAGTCTCATAGCGCTTGGGCTCGCGGTCACCCTCGTTCTCGAACTCAGTCACCAGACCCACGGAAATACCGGAAACCGGGCGCTTGAGCGGCACACCGGCTGCAAGCAGGGACAGAGTACCGGCGCAGACGGAAGCCATGGAGGTGGAGCCGTTGGACTCCATAATCTCGGAGCTCACGCGAATAGCATAGGGGAACTCATCCTCAGAGGGCACAACGGGAGCGATAGAGCGCTCAGCCAGAGCACCGTGACCAATCTCGCGGCGGTTCTGACCACCAAAACGGCCGGTCTCACCCACAGTGAAGGGAGGGAAGTTGTAGTGCAGAATGAAGCGCTTCTCGTCCACCGAGCCGGTGTAGTTGTCGAGGTACTGCTTCTCTTCCATGGGGGCGAGAGTAGCCAGACACATGGACATGGTCTCACCGCGGGAGAAGAGAGCGCTGCCATGCACAACCGGGGGCAGCACGTTCACCTCGGCAGAGAGGGGGCGAAGCTGCTTGATGGCACGACCGTCAGCACGCTTACCCTGCTCCATAATGGAGATACGGAAAGCCTTCTTCTGAATGTACTCGAACACCTGCTCCACGTCGAAGTCGGTAGCCTCGGGGTAAGTCTCCTTAATCTTAGCCTCAACCTCGTCGCGCAGGGCACCGACCTGCTTCTGACGCTGAATCTTGTTGGGAGCATAGATAGCATCCTCAATGCGGTCACCGGCCACAGCGTAGCCGATTTCAAGCAGCTCGGGCTTGGCAAGAGTCAGCTCATACTCACGGGTGGGCTTACCGCAAAGACCGCGCAGTTCCTCCTGAGCGGCGCAAATCTTAGCCACATTCTCCTGAGCAAAGCGAAGGGCGGCGATAAAGTCCTCCTCGGGCAGCTCATCGGCAGAGCCCTCAATCATGATAACCTGATCCTTGGAGCCGGCATATACCAGGTCGAGGTCAGACTCGGTACGCTGGCTATTGGTGGGGTTAATCACGAACTCACCGTTAATGCGCCCCACGCGCACGGCACCCACGGGCTCAGCAAAAGGAAGGTCAGAAATCACACAGGCGGCAGAGGCACCGTTGATGCTCAGAATGTCGGGTTCGTTCTCACCGTCGGCGGCCATCAGCAGGGAGATAACCTGGGTGTCGTAGAAGTAACCCTTGGGGAACATGGGGCGAAGGGGACGGTCCGTCATACGGCAGGTAAGAATCTCCTTCTCGGTGGGGCGTCCCTCGCGCTTGAAGTAACCGCCGGGGAACATACCCGCAGCCGCGGCTTTCTCCTTGTACTCAACGGAAAGGGGGAAGAAGGTCTGACCGTCCTTAATCTTGGTGGCACTCACAACGGTTACGAGAACCACGGTATCACCACAACGAACAGTCACAGCGCCGTCTGCCAGGCGGGCAATCTTGCCGGTTTCGATTGTGATGGGATTGGCGCCAACGGCGCACGATACGGAATGTATACTCATTTTGTATTTCTTTTCTATCTTCTGTGCCGGTTCCTGTCTGCACCTCGGGGAGCCGGTACCGGCGCTTGCTCCCGTTGGCAAGGCGCGGAGGTCTCGAGCACCCCCGCCTGTCACCGCGCAGTAGCAGACACTCAGTGCCCACTACACACGTGGTCGCGGCCATTTTATACATTCTCAGCCCCCAACGCAAGCCAAAAAATCACAAATTGCTCATTATGAGCAAAAAAACAGACATTTCGTGCACAGAAAACAGACAGAAAGCCCACATTCCGCCTCATTGAACCGGCGGAACGGCAGGCAACTGCTCACGAGTAGGCAGGCAGCACATGACCAGAGTCACCAAACTGAGCAGCATAGCCAGCGTGCTGACATACGGGACAGGCAACAGCGAGAGTACGGGCGGCAGCACCCACATCACACTGCAGCCGGCATCTCTCAAGCGGCGCACTGTAATAGCTACTGTAGGCAGCAGTACCACCAATGCCAGCACGCCCCCCAGCACCATACCGGCCAGTTCTGAGTAAAAAGGCCCGTGTACCGCAGAATATTCCTGCCCCAGTTCCTGCACAACAGCCATAACGGCGTCCGAAGCAATCATCCCACCACCAAAAACCGTGTCGATAAATCTCGTATCGTGCAGCAAAAAATCATAAAAGCGGAAAAACTCCAACATTGCCGGCAGCATGCAAAGCAAAATCAGCAAGTGTGTACCGACAACAAAATTCCAGAACATCGCACGCGTAGAACGTCCGCTGAAATCAACATAATGAAGAACCCCCTCTTTAAGTGCTTTTATCATAACCGTTATCCTTTCTTATCCTTAAATCATCGGCCGCACAGGAATACCTCGTGCAGCAAAAAACTCTTTAGCCTGAGCAACGGTATATTCACCGAAATGGAAAATGGAGGCCGCCAGCACGGCATCTGCCCTCCCCTGCAGGAGCACCTCGGCCATATGCTCCAGATTGCCGGCACCGCCACTGGCAATGACCGGTATACGCACGGCCTCACTCACTCGGCGGGTGAGTTCTATGTCGTAACCATTCTTCGAACCATCTGCATCCATACTGGTGAGCAGAATTTCCCCGGCGCCCAGACGCTCCACCTCACGCGCCCATTCCACGGCATCGAGCTCAACCATGTTGCGACCGCCATGAGTGGAGACCCTCCACTGCCCTGCCCCATATCGCTTGGCATCGATAGCCACTACCACACATTGACTGCCGAAGGCGTTCGCCCCTTCACTCACAAGCTCCGGGCGATGAATAGCCGCCGTGTTCACAGAAACCTTGTCCGCCCCGGCATGCAACATGCGCCGCATATCCTCCACCGAGCGAATACCGCCACCCACCGTCAGAGGCATAAAACACTGAGCGGCTGTTCGCTGCACCACATCCACCATAGTGCTCCTGTGGTCACTACTGGCCGTAATATCCAGAAACACCAGTTCATCCGCCTGCTGGCGGTCATAGGCAATAGCGCACTCCACCGGGTCACCCGCATCCCTCAGATTCACGAAATGCGTTCCCTTTACCACGCGCCCTTCTGTTACGTCCAGACAGGGTATAATTCTCTTAGCCAACATATCTCGGCATCATTTTAGCAACTCACCCGCCACTTGGCAACGATAAAAGCTCAGAATTTCAGTTCACCACCCTTCATACGCCAGCGCACCACCTTACTGAGCAGCTGCAAGTGCAGCTCCGGCTGCTCAGCAGGCACACAAAGCAGAGCCACACATTCAGCAGGTTCATCCGGCCAGGGAACTCCAGCACTATGAGCCACGTACACCGTAGCCGCAGGCAATCCCTTCACACGGGCATGAGGTACAGCCAAACCTCGCCCCAGGTACGTAGGCTCCGCCAACTCCCGCGCCAGAGCAGACTCAGCAAGCGCCTCCCCCATCCCGGGAAAATGCAGCTCTGCGGCCTCGTACGCCAGTAGGCGTATACAATCCTCACTTCCGATATCAGCAGGAAGCTCCGACTGCCTTTCCGCCAGTTTTACCTCTACACGTTCCGTGTTCATAATGAAGAATGCGGCAAGAGTAGCAAATCTATACCACGACTGCAAGCTGCATGCGTGTCTTAATTGAATAAGTGGCGACACCCGGCTTCACGCTAAAAAGGTATTGCCAAAACGCCGGGTAACTGATACAATACGCTCAGCATGAAAATAGCAGTTATCGGAAAAGGCGGGCGCGAACAGGCGCTGGTAGAAACTCTGGCAGCAAGTCCCTGCAAGCCGCAGATGTTCACCTACCCCGGCAGCGATGCCATCAAACAGACAGCCACCCCCATACCGGCTGACAGCTTCGATTCCCTCATCGACTGGCTGGTGAGCAACAAGATTGACCTCTGCGTGGCAGGCGAGGAAAGCTATCTTGTAAAGGAAGATGGCCTGGCCAACCGCTGTGTAGCCGCCGGCATTCCCTGCTGGGGACCGCAGAAGGAGAGTGCACAGCTCGAAGCCAGTAAGGAGTTCGCCAAGGATTTCCTTGTGCGCCACAATATCCCTACCGGCAAGGCCACTGCCGTGGCTGATTACGATTCTGCCATTGCAGCCATCGGTGGCCAATACCCCACCGTGCTGAAGTTTGACGGTCTGGCTGCCGGCAAGGGCGTGGCCGTCTGCGCCGATGCTGCCGCTGCAGAGGAATTCCTGAGCGAGGTATTCATCGAAAAACGTTTCGGCGAGGGACGCCTGCTGGTGGAAGAGTTCCTGACCGGACCCGAGATTTCCATCTTCGGCGCCATTTGCGATGACAAGTATCTCATCCTCTGCCCGGCTCGCGACTACAAGCGACTGCAGGACGGCGACGAAGGTCCCAACACCGGCGGCATGGGCGCCGTAGCCTCTCGCCGGTTGGCCACCCCCGAACTACTGAAGGAAATTGAGGAGACGATTGTCGCTCCGACCGTAAGCGGCCTGCAGGCCGATGGTCTGCCCTACCGCGGGTTCCTGTACTTCGGGCTTATGCTTACCCCGCAGGGTCCCAAAGTTATTGAATACAACTGCCGATTCGGCGACCCCGAGTGCGAAGCCGTCATGCCCCTGCTGCGCGGCGACCTGGCCACATTCTGCCTGAATGGTGCCAAGGGTGAATTCACTCCTGAGCTCATTTCCTTTGATGATGGCTGGAGTGTGTGCTGCATTCTGGCCAGCGCCGGCTACCCTGCCTCCTCCCACAGCGGGGATATCATTCGCGGTCTCGATGACTGTGCAGCCCGCGTATTCCACTGCGGCACCAAAAAGACAGATGCCGGCTGGGTGACTAACGGCGGTCGAGTTCTGGCCATCGTGGCTCAGGGAGCTACTCTCGATGAGGCTCGCACCCGTGCCCACGCAGAGGCCGCCAAGGTCGACTTCGACGGCAGCCAGCGCCGCAGCGACATTGCCTATAAGAACATGTAACACCCCTTTCACAACCCATCAACATGGCCGACCGGAACTCAACGGGATACCCCGCAAGCCGGTCGGCCAACTTCTTTCACCACCATCACACCTATTAACAATATGAACGAACAAGCTCTCGATTTTCTTTCCACCCTCCTCGACACCCCCTCCCCCACCGGCATGGAGATGGATGCCCAGCGCCTGTGGGCCGAGTACATCAAACCCTTCACCGATGAGCAGCAGTGCGATGCCTACGGCTCCACCTGGGCTGTTCTGAAGAGCAAAAATCCGAATGCCCCCACCCTCATGCTCGACGCCCATGCCGACGAAATCGGTTTCTCCATCCGCTATATCACCGACAGCGGCTTTGCTCATGTGGAGCGCCTGGGCGGGTCGGATGTCGCCATTGCACGCGGCCGAAAGCTGCGCTTTTTCGGGACCGATGGCGAGGTTATCGGCGTCATCGGCAACACAGCCATCCACATTCGCGACGACGGCGACAAAGCCCCCAAGGTTTGGGACCTCTACGTTGACTTCGGCTGCGACAGCCGCGAGGAGGTCGAAGCCCTCGGACTGCGCGTGGGCGACCGCGGCGTGTACTGTGACGGGCCGCTCATGCTCAATGACGGTAAGCGACTGGTATGCCGCGCCCTCGACGACAGGCTCTGCGGCTTCATACTGGCAGAAACCGCCCGCAAGCTCAAGGAAGAAGGCACAGAGCCCGAGTGGAACATCGTGTTCGCCAATACCGTACAGGAGGAAGTAGGCTGCATTGGCGCAGCCATGCTCACCTACCGCCTGAGACCGGATGCCGCCATCTGTCTGGATGTCACCCACGCCACCGACACCCCCGGCCTGAACGCCGCCCGCTACGGTGACGTACGTCTGGGCAAGGGCGCCTGCCTGTGCTTCGGCCCCGCCTGTCACCCCAACATCAACGCCCGACTGGAACTTGTGGCCGGCGAAAACAACATCCCCATGCAACGTGAGACCAGCGGCCGCACCACCGGCACCAACACAGACCAGATTTTCCGCTCCCGCAGCGGCGTACCCGCCACCAATCTTTCTCTGCCCCTTCGCTACATGCACAGCCCGGTAGAGACCGCTGACATGACTGATGTTCAATCAACTATCGACCTACTGGCAGCATTTATACGCAGCCTGAAAGTAACCGACAACTTTTACCACAAACTCGGTTTGTAAAAATCTTTTCAAAAAAATGCGTGTTAATCCTATTTTTCGCTTGACTCCGCACAGCATCGTGCTAGACTGAGAGTACACTTTTCACCTAAAAATACATTCGCATCATGAAAAAGTTTTTCTCTCTTTGCACGGCAGTTTC
>JAFURE010000044.1 GCA_017471985.1 Akkermansia sp.
CGCGTAATGAAATTGTCGCGTTATTTATGCCAACCTTCCTATCATCTGCCGCCCTCGATTCTCGGGCTCATCTATTTTATATACTCCTACCCGGGGCTTCGCCGCGTCGCGGCTCAGCCGCCGGGCGATTGAGCTATCGCCCGCTGTCGCGGGCTCTGGTTTAGGCTCGCCTGCGGCTCGCTTTGGAATAAAAGCTTTTTAACGGCCTGCGGCCGAGTGAAAAGCGGGCTTTGCCCGCGGTGAAGAACCGTGCTGCGCACGGTGGTGAAGACTGCGCTGCGCGCATGGTGAAGACCAAGGCTGACGCCTTGGTGATAGGGAGACAAGCTCCAATTTTGCTGTCTAAACCTCTAATTGTTCCAACGCGTTACTTCATGACTTTCCCATCGCCATCGCGCATGCAGCCGAAAATCAGGCAGATGATGTCGATGAGCTGCCACAGGCCGAAGAAACCAACGGTGATGAGCTGCAGAATGCCTGTGATGGGGCGGCCGGCATAGAAGCGGTGAATACCGCAGATGCCGAAGAAACCAAGCAGGGAGAGCAGCAGAGCTGTGCTGCGACTGAGAGGAGATACGGAGTCGTCCATTTGTTTTGTATGTTGGGTTATTTTTTATATTGGGGAGAATTAACGTGCCAGTACAGCCGGGGAGCCACTGTTGCCGCAGGCTGAGATGGGGCGTATGGCTATGCGGGTGGCGGGTCCTATGAGCCCGGCGGGCAGGGTCACTCTGCGCTGCGAGCCCGGCAGCACACAAATGGTGCGCCACACTTTGCCCACTCCGGCCTGTATTACCCACTTGCGGGCTGAGTTGTCGATGGGGGACCAGGCCAGCTGCAGGGCATTGCCACGGTCACGGGCCTGAGCAGTGGGGCGTGCAGGGCGCACATTGCCGCTCCAGGGCATGGCCGGGGGCACGGCGCAACCGGTGTAGCGTCGGGCCAGATAACCCTGTATACCACCTGCATTGCCGCCGATGGAGCGCCAGCTCCAGAACAGCTGCCCCGCGCTCTGTCGGGCCAGACGGCGCGACAGGTCAATCTGCGCGTCAATTTCCGAGGCCGGGCGCCCCGGGTCCTCCTTGCTGTTGATGCGTGCTGTGGCGATGCCGGGCCACACCGGGCGGCGCGGGTTGATAGCACTCCACCAGCGCATGAGGTCAGGGAAACTCTGGTCACTGTCAATACGCCAGTAGAGCTGAGGGGCCAGGTAGTCCACCCACCCATTGGCCAGCCACTTGCGGGCATCGCATGCCAGGTGTTCATAGGCATTCACCCCCGCCTGCACCCCGCTGGGGTAGCCCGGCTGCCATATACCGAAAGGGCTTATGCCTACGCGTACCCAGGGCTTGGTCTGCTTTACACCGGTGTACAGGCGCTTAACAAAGGCATCGATAGCGGCGCGGCGCTGTGCGGGGCTCTTGCCGTCAGCTATGTCATTGTGAGGAGGGTAGGGGTAAAAGTAGTCGTCCAGGTGCACGCCGTCAATATCGTAGCGGCGCACCACGTCCATAATGACGTTGAGCACGTGCTGCTGAGCGGCAGGGCTTGAGGGGTTGAGAATTGTGGTGGAGCCGGCCTTTTTGAGCAAGCCCGGGTTGCGGCGTGATATGTGGTTGCGCCCCACAGGGCGGCCGCTGATGGTGGCGCGGAACGGGTTGAACCACGCGTGCAGCTCCAGCCCGCGCTTGTGGGCCTCGCTGATGGCAAAGGCCAGCGGGTCATAGCCGGGGTTGACGCCCGGACCGCTCAGCCAGGCACTCCAGGGCTCCAGGTTCGAGCGGTAGAGGGCATCGCCATTCGGCCTTACCTGCAGAATGATGGCATTGAGCTTCAGTTGCACAGCCTTGTTCAGGATAACCAGGAGCTCCTGTTTCTGCTGCTCGGCTGAGAGCCCTGCACGCGATGGCCAGTCGAGATTGTACACGGTGGACACCCACACAGCGCGGAATTCACGGGCCGGTTCCGGTGCTCCCTCATTCACCTGCTGCCAGGCCTGTGCCAGTACAGCGCCGAAGAGGTACAACATGATAAGCAGCAGATTTTTCATGCCCCCAGATTACTATATGCCCCCGCGATAGGCAAGCTCACATTATGCCATATTGGTGATTTACATCCCCCCATCAACTCGCCGCTTGCGGCGAGTTCTTCACCATGGCCGGCACGGCCATTCTTCACAACGGCGCAGCCGTTCTTCACTACAGGCCGCAGGCCTGTTCTTCACCGTGAGGCGAAGCCGAACTTAAAAAGGCGCGCGGTAGTGTGCTGAATTCAAAAGCTCCGACGTATGGCGGGTCGATGGAATAGTAGCCCGGAGCAAGCGAGCGTCAGTGAGACGCGAAGCCGGGGCGGAAACGGTGGAATAGGCTACGCATACTTGCGGGCGAAAGCCCGCCTGTTTTTATCACCTAGTCCTTCGTACCTCGTCATTAGTCCTTTAAATAGCTTGTCTATCGTAGCTTGTATTTCAATAAATTGGAGTTTGTCCGCCTATCACCAAGGCGTCAGCCTTGGTCTTCACCATGCGCGCAGCGCATTCTTCACTACCGTGCGCAGCACGGTTCTTCACCGCGGGCTTTAGCCCGCTTTTCACCCGGCCGAAGGCCGTTAAAAAGTTGGATTTTGAATTTTGGATTTTGGATATTCAAGTTAGGCGGCATGTGCCGCAAGGGGGCGTTCTGGGTGGGCGTATCAACGAGAAGCCCCCAGGCGTAGCCGAAGACGGGAGCCTAGCATAGAGCCCGCAAAGCGGGCGACAGCACATAGGCAGGGGTGAGCGAGCGATAGCTCGCGTAGCCCCTGTTACAGGAATAAGAGGAAATGAAGCCCCGTGAAACGGTGGCGACAGCCTTTCGCGGCCTGACGGTTGCATACATCTAAATCCCATAGCTACCGCTCTTATCAGTCAGGCTGTCACCCCGTTTCACGGGGCTCTCAATATTTTTTGCTCAATACCCGGGGCTTCGCCGCTGCGCGGCTTCACCCCGCGCTATGTGCTGTCGCCCCGTTTACACGGGGCTTTTGAATTCCGCTCACCTTCGGTTCGCCATTCAGCTC
>JAFURE010000045.1 GCA_017471985.1 Akkermansia sp.
ACCCCGTTTCACGGGGCTCTCAATATTTTTTGCTCAATACCCGGGGCTTCGCCGCTGCGCGGCTTCACCCCGCGCTATGTGCTGTCGCCCCGTTTACACGGGGCTTTTGATTCCGCTCCCCTTCGGTTCGCCATACAGCTCTGCAAATTGCTCTTTTCCTAATTGTTCTAACGCGTAAGCTCTAATTTATCGTATGGAGCAATTCCCTGACCTTCGGGGGGAGGGGGGCTGAGGGGGTGGTGAGGGTTATCACCTCGTCTTCGCAGCCGGGTTGTTGTATGATGATGACGACTGCACCGTTTTGCTCTGTGGTAAGGTTCAGGGAGCAGTTGCCACAGTTGAGCTGCAGGCTGCGAGTGGGAGCTTGCGACAGGGCGGCGTGCAGTTCGGCACAGGGCTGCTCCTGTGTGGTCAGAATGCGGAGCACGCGCTCCTGCAAGGAGGGCTCGGGCATACTCTTACGAAGGCTGTAAGATGCAGGCACACCCCCACCGGCAACGGGGGTCGGCATAGAACTTGCGCGATATCTCGGGGCAGAAGGCATGGCACGGCTATTTGCAGTAGCTGTGGTTGCCACGGCAAGGGGTGCTGTTTCGGTCATCGATTCCGGCACGGGTGCATCATCCGTCGCCTCCTCATTGAACGACATTATTTCAATGGATCTATGCACGGGCTGCGGAACGGGCAGTGAATCCGTATCTGCCGATAAGGACTGAGGGGGGGGCTGCCCGGTTTCGGGGAGCGGGGTATTCACCAAAGCCGGCTCACCCCCGGTTGGTACCAACAGCACACCGGCCACTGCCAGAACAGCCAGCAGAGCCGCAACAGAACCGGCGCGGCGCAGGTAGCTCAGCAAGCGCTGGCGGCGGCACTCGGTCTGTATGCAGGCCAGCATGCGCTCGGTCATGTCGGCAGCAAGCTGCCCTGCGCCGTCACGGTCGCGGGCAGCCAGGGTACGCAACTCGTCCTCGAGCGCGGTCAGAGTCTGTTCGTCATCTGTCATCTTGCGGCGGAAATCTTGCTTTTGATACGTTTGAGTGCGGCAGTGTAGCGGCTGCGCAGGGTTGATTCGGGCAGTCCCAGGCGGGCGGCCATGTCGGGGAAGGTGAGTTCGTCCCATATACGGAGCGTCACCACGGTGGCGAGCTCGGGCGGCAGTTCACGCAGGGCGCGGCGCAGTTGCAGCTGCCGGTCATCGGGTGTGGTTTCGGTGCAGGCAGGGTGTTCGGGCAGAGTGCTGAGCTGCCCGCCGTAGCTCTGCTCGGTACGGTAGCGGCGCAGGTTCTGCTCGCGCAGGCGAGCGGCGGCATTGAAGAGCGAGCGCAGGGTGTAGGGCAGCAGGTCATCTGCACTTACCCTCCCCTCGCACAGAGCGCGGCTCACTTGGGTGACGGTGCCGGTCACCAGCAGCTCCACATCGGTACTGCTGTCGGCCTGTTGCCGAGCATAGGCCACCAACCGCGCCCGGTGCGCAGTGAACCACTCGGTGCATTGCTGCACGAGTTGATTTTCTTTTTTGCGCTGTGTGAAGGGGAACATTCTATCTCTCCGCCTATGTTAACACATCCCACCGCCAAAAGCGCGAACTTTTTTGCAGAAAAATACTTTTTTTCGTATTTTTCACCACTCAATCCGGATTGTATACAACAAAATCCCTGACCGAAACGTCATGATAGATATCTGACACTTTGACATTATGCCGAAAATATGGTAGAACAGTTCGGATACAGGGACAGATATGCTCAGTACCTCCGTCATCGCTCAGGCCATCATCAATATTACATAATAATATTTTCTATATGAAGGTTCCATTCCCATTGCACCCGTTCTCCGACTCGTGTATGCCCGGAGCGGCGGCAGTGACCCCGGGCGCTTACAACAAGCACCATCACCACGGTGTTGCGCGCGATGATAGCACAAAGCTGTCGAGAATAGTAGCCAAGTCGACCAAGAGACCCTGAAAAGACCAGACATAAAACTCTGATATAACCCACAAGCGATAAACTTACAGCCAATTTTCACGAATCTCTTCTATACATGAATACCTCATCTCCCTCCATCGTGCAATCCGACACAGTCATAGTCGATACGGATTCCACACAGATTAAAGATGCCCTGCCGGCCGGAACAAGACTGCAGAACTATATTCTGGAGCGTACCATCGGTCACGGGGGATTCGGTATCACTTATCTCGGTACCGAAAAACTCACCGGGCGCCGGGTGGTGATTAAAGAGAACTTCCCGCAGCAATACGTGTACCGCGACCCGCAGGATGCCGTAACGGTACACCCCCGCCCCGGGCATGAGGGTGCTTACGACTGGTCGAAGCAGAGTTTCATAAAGGAAGCCGTCACCCTCATCGGCCTGCCTTACAATCCGCATGTTGTACAGGTGCTCTCGGTGCTCGAGGATCACAACACGGCCTACATCGTCATGCCCCTCATCGAGGGCTGCAGTCTGCATGCCGGCTACCTGCCCCCGGCCACCATGCCTGAGAGCGAGCTGCGCGATTTTCTGCAGAGCATACTGGGAGCACTCGCACACCTGCATGCTCACAATGTCATACACCGTGACATTAAGCCCGATAACATCCTCATAACCCCCGAGGGTAAGCCGGTGCTCATCGACTTCGGCGCAGCCCGTCCCGATACTCCTATGGTATCTGCCACCCAAATCGGTACCCGAGGTTATGCCCCACCGGAACAGATATCCCCGAAGCTATACGATAAACACCCTAAACCCCACGCAGATATATATGCGCTGGGAGCTACCTGCTACCGACTTATCACAGGCTACGAGCCTGATTATGTTCCCTACCAATTGGCGCAGGATTCGGCAATCAATGGCAGCTACAGTTCCGGTCTGCTCAGCAGCATCGACAAAGCCCGCGACCTGCTGCCGGCCAACCGCTGGCAGAGCGCACAGGAATGGATAGACGCCATCTCTGCTCCCAGTGAAGAACAGATGGCTGAAATGGTGGCAAAGGCCAGAAAACTCATCAATGAACAACGATACAGCGACATCATGGCTGTACTACGCCCGGCACTTGAGCAGAATTATGCCCCGGCTCAATTTATAATGGGCGACTGCTATATAAATGGCTATGGTGTGGAAAAAGACCCTCAAATGGTTGAATACTGGATGAAACGAGCCGCCGAGCAGAACTATTTTCTGGCTCAATTCTATTTGGCAGAAGGATACCGAACAGGTAAGGAAATACCCTGCAATCCTCAACAAGCCTTCTACTGGTACCGTAAAACAGCTGAGCAAAATCACCCCGCCTCTTGTTTCTTCGTGGGTTATTTCTATGAAAAAGGACAAGGAGTACCTGAGGACTTGCAGCAGGCAATCCATTGGTATAAAAAGGGAGCCGAATTGAACCATAGTGGAACGCAATACAGACTGGGTTATTTCTATGAGAGTGGAATAGGTGTAGAAAAAAATCCTCAACTCGCTCTCTACTGGTACCGCAAGGCGGCCGAGCAGAACTATGCTCTGGCTCAATACAAGCTGGGTACCTGCTATCAGGATGGCACCGGGACAGAAAAATCCCCTCAGCTCGCCTTCCACTGGTACCGAAAAGCTGCCGAGCAGAATCATGTCAATGCCCAATTCTATCTGGGCGATTGCTATTTCAAGGGTAAAGGGACAGAAAAATCCCCCCAACTTGCCTTCCACTGGTACCGAAAAGCAGCCGAACAGAACCACGACGCAGCTCAATTCTATCTGGGCTACTGCTATAACAATGGTATCGGGACAGAAAAATCCCCCCAACTCGCTGTCCACTGGTACCGCAAAGCTGCCGAGCAGAACTTCCCTGTAGCTCAAAACAACTTGGGCACCTGCTATCTACATGGAACAGGTGTAGAAAAAGACGCCCGACTCGCTGCCCTCTGGTATCGAAAGGCTGCTGAGCAAAACTTTGCCCTTGCCATGGATAATCTGGGCTACTGCTATGAATGTGGTCTCGGTGTGCCGCGAGATATCAATCAAGCCGTATATTGGTACCGCAAAGCTGCTGATAACGGTTGCCAATCTGCCAAAGACGACCTGAAAAGACTGGGCAGGTAAATTAACAAATTGCCATTTCCTAATTGTGCCAACGCGTATTCTTAATCCTTCTTGCCGGCTTCGCGTCTCGCTTCGCTTGCTTGCTACGCTCACCCAGGGGGGAATTTTAAGGACGAATAGGAAATCAACTCGCTGCAAGTCAGAGCCGAACTTAAGAAGGTGAGCGGAATTTTGAAGCCCCGCTTACTTGCGGCGCAGCCGCCAAACTCAATAACTTCTCTATCGAAACTTGTAATTTGTCAATCTTCAATAGGGGATATTGTGGCGTTCGGCATATTCCATAGCCAGATTACCGGCATAGGTCCAGGGGGATATATCGGGGTTTTCGCTCCGGCAGCGCTCGTACTCCCAGGGTAGCAGGGTATCGCTCACATCGCCGTTTATCTGTTGCTCACGGCAGCGGAACTCCAGAAGCACGTCCTGCACCACGCTGCGCTGCTCGGGGGTGAGGGGGAGCAGTTTTTCGCCACTATGGTTGTAGTCGAGCAGAAAGAATATGCTGTCTTTGCACATGTAGTCGGGGCGCAGCAGGTACTGGCGCAGGTAGGCAGGCAATACGTAGCGGAAGGCGGGGCCATCCAGAAAAAACAGCCCATCCTCGCAGGAGCGCAGCAATTGTGGGGAGAGTGCCTGCCAGTTGTCGCGCGGGCTTACGTCTGTGGAGTTAATATACTCCACCGCCCGTGGAGCGCGCCAATCATCATCTGCCAGACCGGCACTCAGCAGCCGTGCAGCAGCCGGGCATTGCATGTCGGCAAAAGCATGGTGCAAGCGCTGTAGTAACTCCGCCTGCCGCGGGCACAGCTCTGCTGCCGGGTGCTTCCTCAACTCTTCATCCGCCCATTCCAGCAAGTGTGCCAGTATTTCCTCGTGCCGGGTAAGGTCCATTTTCTCCTCAGGCGTAAGTTCCATCGGCAGATATTATAGTGTGTGCAGTTGTTAATGCAAGAGATTTTAAAGTTGAAAGTTGAATTTTGGAAGTTCCCGTCTTCGGCTAGCCTACGCCGAGGCCTTCGGGAAAGTATAGAGTTCGGCGGCTGCGCCGCAGGCAGCATGGCCGGAGCTACCGCTCATGCTCCCTGCTACCTTGCGGCGTAAGCCGCGGAACATACCGACTTGACTATCGTAATTAGTATTTCAACAAATTGCCATTTCCTAATTGTGCCAACGCGTAGATTCCTTTCACTGCGGATAGGCCAGATAGGTGCCCAGGTCTTTGTCGCCGCGGCCGGAGACCGTGAGCACGACCACATCGGTGGGCTTAAGCTGCATGAGTGGCAGGGCTGCCAGGGCGTGCGCACTCTCAAGCGCGGGTATGATTCCCTCGAGCAGGGTGAGTTCGCGGGCGGCAGCCACGGCTTGAACATCTGTCACAGCCAGTACCTCTGCACGCCCGGTGCTCACCAGGTGGGCGGGCAGGGGGCCTATGCCGGGGTAATCGAGTCCGGCGCTGAGTGAGTAGGGCTCCAACGGGTGGCCGGCGGAATCCTGAATTACGAGGGTATGGGCGCCGTGCAGGGTGGCGGGTTTACCCACAGACAGGGTGGCGGCGTGCTGCCCGCTGGCTATGCCGTACCCGGCGGCCTCTGCCAGTAGCAGGCGGGTGCGGTTCTCGCTCAGGTAGTGGTACATGGTGCCCATGGCATTGCTGCCCCCACCTATGCAGGCTACCAGAAAATCCGGGTAGTTGCGGCCGATTTTCTGCATCAACTGCTCGCGTATTTCGGCACTGATGACGCTCTGCAGCTCAGCCACGAGGGCGGGGTAGGGGTGTGGCCCCACGGCAGAACCGACCACGTAGAAGGTATCTGCCGCATGTCCGCAATAGTCGGCAAAGGCGGCATCGACCGCATCCGTCAGCGTGGAGCTGCCGCTGCTGACGGGGTGAACGGTGGCACCGAGCATGCGCATGCGCTCCACGTTCACGTGCTGGCGCTCCACATCGGTACTGCCCATGTAAATGTGGCAGGGTAGCCCCAGCAGGGCGCAGGCCGTGGCAGTGGCCACACCGTGCTGGCCGGCTCCGGTTTCGGCTATGATTCGGGTTTTGCCCAGTCGGCGGGCCAGTAGTACCTGCCCGAGAGCATTGTTGATTTTGTGGGAGCCGGTGTGGTTGAGATCCTCGCGCTTGAGGTAGATAGTGGCCTTGTAGCGCGCACTCAACCGCCGTGCATGGTACAGGGGCGAGGGGCGCCCCACGTAGTCGTGCAGCAGCTCCCGGTATTCCTGCTCAAAGGCGGGCTCACTCAGTATCTCCCTGTAGCGGGTGGTTAGCTCGTGCAGGTTGTGGCGCAGTATTTCCGGCACCTCGGCTCCGCCGAATGCCCCGTAGTATCCGTCAGTGTTGACTTGGTATGTGTTCATGTGTGTGAGTTTGGGGTGAAAGGGGTGAATAAAAAAAGAGCCTGTCGTAAGTTCGACAGGCTCTCGGTTTGAAATCCGTATGCTCTCTGAATCGGCATGTACAAGCGCTTGCTCCCTTACGTTCGTTCCGAAAGTAAGGTGCGCCACCAGGCTGCGCTGTAATGATGTCCGTTCATGTGGGGGTGATTGCGCTTGCAAATGGGGGCGAGGTACGGAGAGAGTGGGATTCGAACCCACGGTGACATCTCTGCCACGCTCGATTTCGAGTCGAGTGCCTTAGACCAACTCAGCCATCTCTCCTTGCCCGAAAGCGTGGCGAGATTATGAGGTCGCTGCGCGCAGATGTCAAGCCCTTTTTGTGCATGCAGCGCATTTCTGCTTGTGATAGAGCCGGAAATATGGTAAAAGTGAGCGACGGCTATATATTTGCCGGGCTATTTTCTCAACGGATTAAGAAGTATGAAGAAGATTTTCAGAGGTATCATCTGCTCCACGGCACTGGCATGCAGTACTGTGGCTCTTGAAGTGGCTGAGCTGCCGAACCAGGGGCTTACTCGCGAATACGCTGACCGCAATTTCAGCAAGGATTACGAGTACGTAATTCTGGAGGACAATACCGTGCGCCGCACCTGGCAGGCGGACGGGTACTCACTGGTGCTGGATTTCGATATCCGCAGTGGTAAGCTTATTTGCCTGTTTGTGGACTACAGCCCGGCCATGGAAAAGCAGACCGCCATGCTGCATGCCGAGCAATTGAGCGAGGGCAGAGATGAAGGGGTGAAGTGGATTAAAACCAAGGAAAAATCGGCACGTAAAGTCGGCATGAAGGATGCCCGACTGCGCCGCCTGACTGACGGGAGTTTTCTGTTCTGGGAGTCCGCCGGGGCCAGTGGTGCCTGTGAGCGCCTGAGCTGGTTTGCCGAAGCCCCGCGCATGGATCGCATGACCGTGAAGGAGGCAAACCGCTATACCGGCCGCACCGCTATGGGTGTGAGCGGGGTGAGCGGTGCGGTTGAGGAGCTGCGCCGCGATGAGGATCGCCGCCGCGGTAGGGCCTCCACCCCCCGCCCCGAACCGTCCACTGCTGAAATTGAGCCCACCGAGCAATCTGAACCTGCTGCAACAGAGCAGGCGAAAGCTGCGCCTGCAGCTCAGCCGAAGGACTGGCGCGCTGCCGTGAAGGAGAAGTTCGGCATCGAGGTGACGGAGGATATGGAGAAATGGGCGATGTACATTGGTATAGGCTTGCTGGTGCTCTTCATCTGGGGGCGCATATCGGCTGCCCGGCACAGGGCTAAGCAGGCCGCGGCGTTCGAGGCCCTTCTGCGTGCCGGCGAGAAGGACGAAAACGATGAGGATTAAAGTACGCCGATTAATGTGCCACGAAAAGTGCTTGACCGTAACTGCTGAAAAGAGTAAAAACAGAATGTCCATGTTCAGAAAAATCACCATCCTTACCACTGCCTTGCTGGTGCTCTGCCAGTGTAATACGCTCAAATCCGACTGCGAAGCTCTGCGCCTGCGCGAAGCCGAGATTGCAAAGGAAGCCACCGGTGATTATTACATCGGTCGTCGTTACCACATACCCTACACCCGATTCTGGGGGTACATGCGAGAGCCCGGTCAGAGCTGGCGCACGGCTAAACTGGTGATGATGGATGAGCGGACATGCCGCACGCCCGACCGCGGTATGGAGCCGCCGGCCGAGGGTGCCATTTACGGTACCGACAATAATGTGGAGTATATCGTAAAGGGTTCCTACACAGGAACTGTTGCCTATGATCCCAGCACCAACCAAGTGCTGCCCGTGTTCCGCCCCACCGGATTTGAGGTGCGCAATCGTCAGCCCGGCTATCTCTTTGTACCGTCCGAGGAGTACGAGGCCGAGCGCGTGACCCTGCGTCCCGCACTTATGCCCACCCCGCAGGTATGCTCACAATATCGCTGATATGACGCGTATTTGTCGCGCAGCTCACCGTTTTCTATGCTACAATAGCCGCATACAGTACGTACGCTCTCAATTTTTAATTTTATAACGTTTCGGCTCTCAATATGGCTCAGTCAAAAATCCTCGTAGGACTTGAAATCGGCACCTCCAAGACTTGCATGGTGGTGGGTGAAATCCGCCCGGATGCCACTGCAACCATCATCGGCGTGGGCGAGGTGCCCAGCGCCGGCGTGCGCAAGGGTGAGATTGTGGACCAGAGCATGGCCCGCCAGTGTGTGTGCGATGCCTGGCAGATTGCCCAGGACCACGCCGAGGTGGATATCCTCAATGTTTTCCTTTCCGTTACCGGTGAGCACATCATCGGTGAGAACTGCCCCGGTTCCTACCGACTGCGCGATGATGAATCCATTATCGAAGATGTGCACGTGAAGAATGTTAAGGAAAAGGCCGAGAAAGCCGAAATTCCCTCTGACCGTTTTGCTATCAATCGCGAACTGGGTAACTTCTACATCGACAATCGCGAGGCCTCACGCCACCCGGTAGGGTTGGCCGGGCGCACGCTCGATGTGAATTGCCACCTCATGCACGGCATTCGTACCCGCCTGCAGAACTCCCTGCTGTGTGTGCGCCAGGTACCGCTTGAGGTCGAGGATTTAGTCTTTGCCCCCCTTGCTACGGCGCAGATGGTGCTCAATCGCCAGCAGAAGGAGGCCGGCGCCCTGTTGATTGACATAGGCGGTGGCACTTCCGACTTCATTTGCTACAGCGGTGGTGATGTAGTGGCCAGTGGCTGTGTGCCTGCCGGTGGCGATACCATTAACAGTGATATCGTTAAGCTGACAGACCAGCGCGTGAGCAAGAAGGCCGCCGAGGTGCTGAAGTGCACCGAGGGCAATGCCTTCGGCGATGTGAATGACCGCTCCCTTGCTCAGTATAAGAGCGATTTGGGTATGCACGATGTTTCTATCCCCCGCGGTGAGCTCAATCGGATTATCCGCGACCGACTGGCTGATATTCTGGTGCGTGTGGGTAAGCGCGTACCTGAGGATGTGTGGAAGCAGAGCGGCATGAGTGTGTATTTATCGGGCGGTACCAGTCTGATGCGCGGGCTCGACTCTCTGGCTCACCACATATACGGAGTGCCGGTGCACCAGCCTGCTCCTGCCGCTGAAGGTCAGAATTACTCCTATCTGGCGGACCCCCGTTACTGCACGGCCATCGGTCTCATCCGCTTTGCTCAGCGCTTTGATGACGAGGCGCTGCATAATCCCTCGCCCGGTATCTTCGACTGGATTATGCGTTTGTTCGGCCGTCGTTGATTTCTGATTTTCCACACCATTTTTCCAGCCATACGACTATGCTCCCCTACCAGACAATACCGCAGAAGGAAGACGGCATTGCCATTGTGGGTATCGGCGGTGCCGGTGCCAATATTCTGCAGTGTTTTGCCGGCTCCAGTGCCAACAATGTGCGCCTGTTCACCATGTCGCTCGATGAGCGAGTGGGGCGAGCCTGTGGCAGCAACGTGGAGTTCATACAACTGGGTGGCGGGCTCAACCATGGGCTGGGCTGCGGCGGTGACCCCTCGGTCGGTGCCCGCGCGGCAGAGGAGAGCAGCAGCGAACTGCAGGCTATGCTGACGGGTGCCCGCCTGCTGGTTATGGTGGCCGGCCTGGGCGGTGGTACCGGTTCCGGTGCAGCACCTGTTCTGGCGCAGATGGCGCGGGATGCCGGCCTGTTCCTCGTATCGGTGGTGGTCATGCCTTTCTCCTTTGAAGGTAAGCGCCGCCGCGAACAGGCAGAGGCCGCGCTGGAGGAAATTTCGCTCCTCAGCGATATTGTTTTCTGCTTCGAGAACGACTATATGGAGGAACTCTTCCGCAACCGACCCGGTGCCCGTGCCGTGTTCGAAGAAGTTGACCGCATACTTGCCCGAGCCACAGCCGCTGTGCCCATGCTCGCTTCCTCCCCCGGTTTCATTAACCTCGGGCTGGACGAATTGGCCACCGCCCTCGAGAACAATGACTCGCGCTGCATCTTCGGTACCGGGAGTGGCTATGGACCCGACCGCGCTGCAACAGCGGCTCAGTCCGTGCTCGAGTCGCCACTGGTGGCTTACCACGGCGCCCTCAGCTTTGCGCGTACGGTTATTGTGCATATCGCCGGCGGCGACAGTATGTCCATCACCGAAATCCGCACCGTTATGGAGAGCGTGCGCGAGGCCCTGGCCGATGATGAGGTTAAACTCTTCTTCGGTACCACGGTTAAGCCCCATCTTGGGGATGAAATCCGAGTGACCCTCATAGCCTCGGTAGATGCCGAGGAGTTCAAGGCGGCCATCGTGGCACCTCCCGAGACTGAGCGAGTGAAACCGACTACACCCGAAGTGGAGCCGGTGGAAGTAGCAGAGCCCGAGGAGGAGCTGCAATCCGAGCCCGTTGTGGAGGAGGAGGATTTCTTTGCCGAACCGCCCGCCGATGTAATTGTGGAGGAAACGGCAGAAGAGGGTGAGCTGACCGAAGCCCCTGAAAACACTGAGGAGGCTGATGAGGTAGCAGAAGACGACGAGGCGGTTGAGCCCACTGCTGTCGAGCTTGAGGAAGAGCCGGAAGCCGAGGATGCTGTGCCTTCCTTCACCGTGCAGCCGGCTATGCACCAGCCCGAACTCATGCCGGCTAACCTGACCGTGGACGATGAGGACGGGGAGTCAGCGCCTACCACCGGTACTCTGTTCCCGAATGAAGGGGATGGCGCCGGCTTTGTGAGTTTCTCCCGCCGTGGCAACAACAGCGACGATGACCTCGATATGCCGCCGCCTAGCATGAATATCAATAACTTGCGCGGTATGTTCCCGCGCAGGTAAATACCTTTGCATACAGTTGAACAAGGGGTAGCAGTAGGATTACTGCTACCCCTTGTCGTAATATTTAAAAATGTAAATTGTTTTTATTTTTTGAACTTATTGATTGCCATGACGGATTTTTTTTGATAAAATCACCGCGTGAGCGTGTCTGAATAACAGACAGATTTAACAAACCATAGCTATGACGACAAAAACCATACTCATAACAGCCATGTGCGCCCTCACAGGGCTCAACATGTTGCAGGCAGAGGAGACGGCAGTAGCCGTAGCTGCAAAGCAAGAGGTAGTGTACAGTGCGCTGTCACACCCGTATTTTCAGGATAAGCCCTATCCCGCCTGGTCGCAGATGACAGCGGAGCAGGGGCTGGCAGATACCCGGGCCGGGTTGCAGAAGGCCCGCGAGCGAATTGCTGCCATCTGCCGCATTCAGCCGCATGAGGCCACCTTCGAGAACACTTTCCTTGCCCTGAACCTGGCAGCAGACGAGCTGAGCCAGACCCAGGGCTACATGCACCACCTGGCCGCTGTGATGGACAATGAGGAACTTCGCGCCGCTCAGGAGGAGCTCATTCCCGAGTTGACGGCATTCGACGCCGAGATTACCGCCAACCCGCAGCTTTGGGCTGTGATTAAGAGTGCCGCCGCACAGCCCTGGGTGAAGGAGCTTACACCCGCTCAGCAGCGCTTTGTGCAGCAGACTGTCGATGGATTTGTTGATGGCGGTGCCGACCTGCCCGCCGACAAGAAAGCCCGCAAGGCAGAGATTGAGCAGGAGCTCTCTCAGCTCACCCATAAGTTCGCCAAGAATGTGCTCGACTCCACCAACGCCTGGAAATTGCTCATTGTCGACAAAACCCAGCTGGCCGGTATGAGCGAAGACTGGATGAACAAGGCCCGTGCCGAGGCCGAAGAACGTGGCTTCGGCAGCGAGGAGAACCCCTGCTGGATGGTGACCCTGGATTACGAGAGTGTGGGTACCTTGCTGCGCGATTGTGATGTCGAGTCCACCCGCAAAATGTGCTGGGAGGGCCAGTGCACCGTGGGTGCAGTCGGCGAGTGGGACAACGAGCCTATCGTTGCCCGCGTGATGGAACTGCGCCGCGAGCTCGCAGAGCTGCTCGGCTTCAAGTCCTATGCCGACCTGACCACTCACCGCCGCATGGTGGGCGGTGGCGAGAACGCCATGAACTTTATCGACGGTATGGCCGAGAAAGTATTGCCGGCGTTCCGCGCCGAGGTGCAGCAGGTGCTTGATTTCATCTCCGAGAAGGAGGGTCGCTACGTCACTTTCATTGACCCCTGGGATCGCCGCTATTACCTCAAGAAGATGTCCGAGCAGATGTACAACTTCGACTCCGAGGAACTGCGCCCCTACCACAAAGCAGACAATGTAATCAACGGCATGTTCGCCATTTACAGCCACCTGCTTGGTGTGGACTACAGCGAGTTGCCGGCCATCTGTCTGCAGAAGGGCGAGCCCTGCCCCGAGGGCTATGTGGAGGTATGGCACCCCGAGGTCAAGGTGTTCAAGGTAACAGACCGCAAGACAGGCGCTCACCTCGGCTCTTTCTACGTCGACCTGTTCCCCCGCGCCAGTAAGCGCGCCGGCGCCTGGGTCATGCCCCTGCGCTATGGGGCCGCCGGTAAGGACGGTGCCCCGCACGAGCCGCACCTGGCAGCTCTGGTGGGCAACCTGTCCACCCCCACCGAGGACAAGCCCGCTCTCTTCTCGCACTATGATGTAGAGACCCTCTTCCATGAGTTTGGGCACATGATGCACGCCATGCTGGGCGACACCGAGCTGCAGGCACACTGCGGTACCAGCGTGGCCTGGGACTTCGTGGAGCTGCCCAGCCAGCTCTTCGAGAACTGGACCTGGTACCCCGAGGGTATTGCTCAGTACGCCTTCCACTACGAGACCGGCGAGCCCATGCCCGCTGAGCTGGTGGAAAAACTGCAGCGCAGCCGCTATTTCCTGCCCGCTATGGACACCATGGGCCAGCTTTGCCTGGGTAAGCTCGATATGGAGATGCACGTGAACTACAACGAGAAGTTTAAGGGTAAGCCTCTGGATTTGGCATCGGCCCAGTTGCTCGACCCGTGGACTATCCCCTATTCCCGGACTGCTCCTTCCATTATGCGCCACCTCACCCACTGCATCAACGGCGGTTACTCTGCCGGCTATTACTCCTACAAGTGGGCCGAGGTGCTCTCGGCAGATGCCTTCACCCGCTTTAAGAAGGAAGGTCTGCTGAATGCCGCTACCGGTGCCGACTTCCGCGAGGCCGTGCTCAGCAAGGGCGATAGCAAGCCCGCCGGCGAGGTCTACCGCGACTTCATGGGCCGCGCCCCCAACCCCGATGCCCTCCTGCAGGCTCAGGGGCTTGTGGAGTAAAGGACGTATTCAAAATCCGAGGGACGAATGCAAAACTTCGTCCCTCGGTTGTTTACTTCACAGCATGAAGGTCTACTATCTCATACTCGCGGTATTGCTCCTGTTTGTCGGGGCGTATATATGCCGGGATTGGCGGGAGGACGAGGTTCTGCGCCGGGGGCGTGCTCGTTGTGAGCGAGCCATCACCCTGCAGGCTGCTGTGCTGCGTGCGGATGTACTGGAGCGTGCTGAGCGAGTGCCTGACGTGGCGGATGAGCTCACCGGCTGGACTGCCCGTTGGAAGGCTTGCAAGGCAGCTACAGTCGACGACAGTGAGCTGCAGCAGTATGTGAAGGATACCGTTGAAGAGCGCCTGTACAATCAGCAGGAGAACGTACGCCTGCTCAGTACTCACATTGCTGCCGTACTGGCAGAGTGGCAGACTGTTGAGAATGACCTGGCTCGCCAACTGAAGCGCCCCGTGGTGAGTGAGGGTGAGCCCGATACCGGCTCACTTACCGTGAAACCCGGTCAGCATGTGGACGTGCAGCAGCAGCTCGCTGAGATGGTGGCAGCCGAACTGTGCGCGGTGGTGGGGGCCGAGGTGGCTACGGCTGTGGGCACACGACTGGCTGTATCGGGCGGTATACTGGCCACATCGTCGGCTTTGTCGGTGCAGTCCATTGGTATATCTCTTGTCGTGGGGCTGGTGGCGGATTGGGTTGTTGGCAAGGTGCTGGATCCCCGCCCCGAGCTGGAAAGACAATTAAAACAGCAGCTGGAGGACGTGGCCAATCGTCAGGAAGCTCAGTTCAGGGAAATCATGCTCAAACTGCTCGATGAGCGCGAGCGGGAGTGGCGCAGGCAAAATGTGCTGTAATGTTATGTTGAAATATTGGTTGAGGTACCTGCTGATGGCTATGCTCGTGTGCATGATGGCGGCACCGCTGCAGGCCGGTGTGGTAAAGAGTGCTATTGATTTCATAGCCCGGCGCGTGGTCGGTATGGCAGATGATACCGCTGTCGGCGTGGTTCGGCAGGCTGCACAGAAATCCCCGGCCATGAGCCGCCTGGTGCAGAAATACGGCGAGGGTGCAGTGCTCAATCTGGCGCGCAATTCTGCACATGTGAGGTTGCTCAGCGAAGTTGGCGAGGAGTCTGCCGAGGCCCTGCTTGTTCATGGCGATGTGGCACTGAATATACTGCGCGTGTGCCCCGATGGGCGCGCAGCCGGTGCACTGAGCCGTATATCCCGCCCGGCCGGGCAGCTGCTTGAGGGCCGTGTGGCCAAAGCTGACCTGGGTAGTGAGGATGTGCGCTATCTGCTGCTCATTGTGGAGCAGGGGGGTGACAAGGCTGCCGGGCGACTGGCTAAGATGAGTAAAGGGCGATTGCAGCAGGTGCTCCGCACGGCTCGCACTGCCGGTGTGGCAGCAGCTGCGGGGTTGGTGACGGGTGCGGCTGTCACCTCAGACAGCCCGGCCGAGTTTGTTGCAAACCTAGCAAATGTCGGCAGTTGGTGTGCAGACCACCCGTGGATGGCTGTGACGGTGCTGCTGGTACTGGTATCGCTGCCTTGGTGGTTGCCCCTGCTCGGCGGGCTGCTGTGGCGTAGGGTGCTGCGCGCTTTAGTCCGCAGGCTCAGGCGCTGATTTCTTTTTGCCGTCGGCACAGACGACCAGTGTAACGGCTGCGAGCACGATGACAATCCCTGCCGCTGACCGCAGGCTCAATTGCTCGCCAAAGCACACGACGCCCAGCACAACGGCCGTCAGCGGCTCCAGGGCACCGAGTACCGAGGTCTGTGTGGGGCCGATACGCCGAATCGCCATGGTTGTGAAGAGAAAGGAGAGCAGCGACGGGAATATGGCCAGCCCCACCGCATTGCCGACAGCGTGCAGGCTCGGCAGCATTTGCAGGTCGTAACCGCCACGCAGCACTACCAGAAAGACCGGTAGGGTGAATACCATGGCATAGAAGGTCAGCTTACCCGCCGAGAGCTCGCGCAGCACGGATTGCCGTACGATGATGAAGTAAATGGCATAGATGACGGCTGCCAGTGTGAGGTACACCAGCCCTTCGGCACATATCCTGGCACCTGTGCCCGGGCAGCAGGTCAGCGCGACCCCGCCCAGTGCAGTTACAATACCTGCTATGGTGCTACCCGAAGGGCGCTCACCGTACAGTCCCCACATCATCAGCGCCACCATAATGGGGTATATAAAGATGAGCGTGGCGCCGATGCCCGAATCCATTATCCGGAAACTCATGAACCACAGAAAACAGGTGCTGGCCAGCAGCAACCCCACCAGCGCCGTCAGCAACAGGTAGCGCCGCTCTAAACGCAGGCTCTCTCCGCGGGCTTTCAGCAGACAGCCCATCAGCACACTACCCAGCGCAAATCGGTAGAACAGCACGCTCAGCGGTTCCATTCCCTCTGCATACAGCGGTATGCCGAAATATGGGTTCATGCCAAAGGCCACCGCCCCCAGTGCTGCACAGACAATACCGCTCACTCTCCTGTTATTCATGCGCCGCGTAGTATGCACCCGACCGCAGTTATTTGCAAGGACAATTTATGATAGCCGAGTTACCCGGCTTCGCCAAGGCTACGCCGTGGCAGGCAAGTTACGATAGACAAGTTGTTGAGCTTGGCGGCTGCGCCGCATACTTGCGGGCGAAAGGCCGCGGAACTCACAAATTCGTCCTTCAAAAACCGAGCGCCGTTCCGGTGGGGGAACGGCGCTCGGTTGAAGTTGTGGTAAGCTGGGCTTACTTGATTTCGCCCAGGGCTTCCTCGGCCAGCAGCTTGCAGCCGCGCAGGTCGAGCTTGCCGGTAGCGAGCACGGGGATGCTCTCCACGGGCACGAGGTACTTGGGGGCCCAGAGGGTCGGCATATCCATGTTGGCCAGCATGGTACGAATGGAGGTCAGGATTTCCTTCTCCTCGGAGCTGCGCTGGTGCTGGGGCAGGGCGGAGAGCAGCACAAGAGCCTCGCCCTTCTGCTGGTCGCTTACGCCGGTGATGGCAATCTTCACGCCATCCTCAGCATTCAGCTCAAAGCCCTGGCAGAGAGCCAGCTCCACACCCTCGTGGGGCACCATTTCGCCACCAATCTTGGAGAATCGGGACAGACGACCACCGAGTGTCAGGAAACCGTTGAGGTCCATCTGGCCGATGTCGCCGGTCTTGAACCAGCCATTCCAGAACAGCTCCTGGTTGAGCTCGGGCTTGCCGACATAACCGCTGAACACGTTGGCGCCCTTGAACCAAATCATACCGCGCTCGGTCAGGGGGAGCTCCTTGGTGTCGTCGTCCACATCGGTAATACGCACGGCAATACCGGGCAGGGGGGCACCCACGCTTCGGGCCACAGTGCCGGGCACGAAGAACTTGGAGCCGGGTACCAGCGGTACGTCGGGCATGTTGGCGGCAATAACGGGGGCGGTCTCGGTCAGGCCGTAGCCCTCGAGCAGTTTCACATTGCACTTCTCCAGGAATTCCTTCTCGAGGTCAGGCTGCATCTTTTCGGCACCGAGCACGAAGTAGCGCACGCTCTTGTAGGTCTCCTTGTCGGCACGGCGCAGGTAAGCGCGGGCGAAGGTGGGAGTGGCCACTACAAGGGTGAGCTGGTACTTCTGAATAAGCTCGTTGATGGTGCGGGCATCTGTCGGGTTGGGGTAGGCGCAGATGGGGCAGCCGGTGAGCAGCGGCAACATCATGGCCACGGTCATACCGAAGCTGTGGAAGATGGGCAGGCTGCCAAGGAACTTCATGCCGCCGAGGTTCAGGCGGCAGGCGCACTGGGAGGCATTGGCCAGTATCATGCGGTGCGTGAGCACTACCCCCTTGGGCTCACCGCTGGAACCGGAGGTGAAGAGCATGACGGCCTCGTCGGTACCCTTGCGGGCATCGGTATTGAACATCTTGCAGATGACCGAGGCGGGGCCGGCCTTGGCCAGCAGCACGTTGGCAATAAGTGCCGGCTTGGAAAGGTTCTTGAGCAGGTTCTCCACCAGAATAAGCTGCTCCTCGGGCGGCCAGGGGAAGGTGTCGAGCTTCTGCATGAACTTGCGGGCCGTGATGAAGGTCTTCAGGCCGGCCTGACGCACGGTGCTCTCGAAGGCTGCGCGGGAGGAGGCGTAGTTGATGAGCACGGGGGTCTTACCGGCCAGCAGGCAGCTCAGGGTGGCAATCACGCCACCGGGGCCGGGGGGCAGAATCACGCCGATGCGCTCGTCATCCTTCTTGCGCAGCAGCTTGGCTACGGTCATGGATACACCCAGAGCCTTGAAGAAGGGCAGCGGGTTGCCGGTCATACCGTCTATGATTTCGGTATTCGGGTGGGCCTTGATACCCTTAATCAGCTGGGTGGTGAGGGAGTCACTCAGCAGCGGCTGGGCGGCAAAGCGGGCGGCGCTCGTCTCGAGCCAGGCCTTCATCAGGCGCTCGCCGGTCTGCGGGCCGGGGGCAAGCTGCGGCAGAATGCAGAACTCCTCGTGGGTGCCGTCCTCGGGCTCCTCGCGGAACAGGTTGCCCACCTGATCACCATAGTAACCCAGGAAAAGCGGTACGGGGGAAATGTGCAGACTGCCCACGTGACGCAGGAAGGGAGAGGGCACGTCGGAGTAGGTGCCGCGGTGACGTGCAACCTGACCGGGCAGGAATACCACGCTGAGTCCCTTGCTGAACTTGCCGAGAATCTGCTCACGAACAGCGCGTGATGTTGTGTTGCGGAAGTCGAAATATTCTATTTCCACCTGCTTGCGCTTCAGGAAATCCATGATTTCCGGTGCGGGGGGGTAGGTGGGGTCCACCAGGTAGCAAACCTTGCCATCGAGCAGCTTGTGCAGTGCGCGCCCTGCTTCGATGCTGATGCGGTTGGGCATGTAGAACCCCGGCTTTACGATATTTTCCTTGCCGTGTACGATTAGTTCAGCCATATTCTTTGTTGCTGTAAGTTTTGAATAAAGGTAAGTAAGTATGCAGCCCTGCGCATGAGTGAGCCGCCCGACCCTTGCCGGGTGGGCGGCTCCGCTCTTGGCAGATCGGAGCTTGTCTCTATTATAGCAGCTCTTTTCTGCTTTTCCAGATAAAAATCCGGCTTTTTTTATTTAGAACATGTAGGTGGCGCTCACACCGGCTACTACGCCGAAGTTGCGGAAGGGCACCATGTTGGGGTTCTCGGTGTAGTGTTTGAACTCGGAACCCTTGTTGGCTTTTATACCACCCTTACCCAGCCAGTTGAAGCTGATGGAGGGGGTGATGATGAAGTTATCCTTCACGAACCAGGGAGTGGAGAACTTAATCCAGAAGGCCTGAGAACCGTTACTGCAGGCGTTGTAGGGATCGGCAAAGTAGTCAGCCGTGGCGCTCATACCCAGGGTCAGCACGCCCAGCAGCTTAATGTCCTCGGGAGTACCGATGATGGGAGCCTTGGCGGTTACGTACGGCTCGAACCACCAGCCTTGGATACCCTGGAAGGAGTAGCTGGTCTTCACACCAATGCTCAGCCACTTGTAGGGAGTCCACTCGGGGGCAATGAACACTTCGTTGATGCAGGAGGCACCCTGATCGCGGTAGTGCTTGGCCATCACGCCCAGCAGACCACCGTGGGTGAAGTTGTGACCGAGGGCCACGTTCCACAGACCGGTTGTGCTGGTGTACTTGGCCTCGGTGATAACGGTGAACTGGTTCTCGATGTTAGCCGGCTTAATCTTACCCTTCAGCTTCTGGGAGGTGGCTTTGTACAGAGCTTCACCTTCAGGTGTAGCCTGAGTGTAACCACCTTTGCCATCGGGCATCATACCATTAGCCAAAAGTTGATCGATACCGGCGGCCTGAGCCAGATAGCTGGGGCCGAAGCCGGGGTTGCCGTACAGGGAGTGACCGGAGGTGGGTACCTGATAGGCAATCGTGCTGCCCAGAGTCCACTGACCGGGCTTGCCGATGTCGTAGTTAAGCTTCAGGGCACCGTACAGCACGCTGTCACCCTCGGCTACGGAGTGAGATACAACATAACCACGACCGTTGTAGTTTGAGTCGTAACCAAATGTGACGGAGCCGCTCAGACGCTTGGCGGCAGGTGCCTCCTTCACCTCTACCTGGGGCTCGGTGGTACCGGCGTAGGCAGGAGCAAGAAGTGCTGCGGCAAGAAGTGCGTAACGAATCTTCATAATCTTTGTTCTTGTATGTAGTGAGTTGTTTCTATTTGTGACCCTCAGGAGTAACCCTCATTTTGCAGACAAAATGTAGAGTGCACTCTAAGTTTACGGGCATATTATATCTAAAAGTTGGAGCGAAGTCAAGCTAATAATGTTAAAAAAGTTAAATTTCTGCAATAAATTTGATTTTACGGTTGAAAAAGGGGTATTATGGTGTAGAATGAAAAGGTATGAAAGCGATATTGGTACTACTGGCACCGGGATTTGAGGAAATCGAGTTCACCGCACCTGTCGATATACTGCGCAGGCTGGGTATAAGTGTGGTCACTGCGGGTGTACAGGGGCGCGAGGTAGAGGGCGCTCATGGCATCACCATGCAGGCGGACACCCTGCTGAGCGAGGTTAAGGGCGGGGATTACGCGGGCATTGTACTACCCGGTGGTGCTGCCAGCTGGCTGCTGAGAGATACTCCGGCTGTACTGCAGCTGGTGCGCGAGATGAATGCTGAGGGCAAGATGGTGGCTGCCATCTGCGCCGCTCCGATTGCGCTGGAGGCCGCGGGTGTGCTGTCCGGCCGTCGCATAACCTGCTACCCGGCCGAGGCCGTAGTGGCTGACATACCTTCTGCTGCCGAAATTACCACTGAGCCGACGGTAACGGACGGCAATATCATAACCGGTCGTGGTCCCGGTGCTGCGCTGGAGTTCGGCTTTGCCCTCGGTGCCTACCTGGGGAAAGATGTTGCGAGCCTGCGCTGCGAAATGCAGTGCTGATATAATTTTGGATTTTTGATTTTGAATTTTGGAAGTATAGAGCCAGGCGCCTGACGGCGCATGCGGGAGCAGAGCTTTGCTAAGCTTACCGCCCGCGCCTTAAGCGCGGCCCGCCCCGGCGGGCGACACAACATTAGCCCCGGGGAAGCGAGCATAAGCGAGCGCACCCCGGGGTTGTAAAGAATAGAAATTTGAACCCCGCAGACTTGCGGGGCTCTGTTTTATTTTTTCTCTTTACCCAGAGCTTCCGGCTTCTCTGCGATACGCCGAGACAGGGCGCTCGCTTGCACTGGGCTAATGTTCTGTCACCCGCGCAAGCGCGGGTTCTGATATTTGGCGGGCGAATGCCCGCCTGACTTTACAATTCCAAAATTCAAAATCCAAAATGATAATTCTTCAAATATCTTTCCGCCACGTTCTGCAGGGTCTGCACGGCGGTGGGCATGGGGATTCCCAGCGAGAGCAGGCGCTCATTGCTCATGGCTGTGTGGCGTGGGCGCACTTCGCGGAAGAACGTGGCCTGAGCGAGCAGCTGTTGCTGCATGGGCGGCAGTTGGGGCAGAGCACCGAGTGCCACGGCATGCTGCAGCACAATCATGGCGCAGTCGTACCAGCTGAGCGGCTCGCCGCCGGAGCAGACATGCAGCACGCCACCCACCTGCCGGGGCAGCAATTCCAGCACCACGCGGGCTATATCCGTCGCATCTGTCGGCAGGGAATATTTGTCGGCAATGGCTGCAAGCGGGGCACCGGCCAGTGCCTTGCTCAGCGAGCTCTCGACAAATGACGGCTTGGCGGGATTACCACACACCCACGATACACGCAGAATAAGCGCGCTTTCCAGAGCCTCGGTCACCTGCTGTTCGCCCTCCCGCTTGCTCAGGCCATACACATTGGCCGGCTTGCAGCGGGTGCTCTCGTTTTTCAGCCCGGGGCGCTGTCCTTCGAGCACATAGTCGGTGGAAAGGTGAACAAAGCGCGCGCCTGTGTGCCTGCACGCGAGGGCCATAGCTGCGGGTGCTACGGCATTCACCAGGTGGGCGGTGAGCGGGTCGTCCAGGCAGGCCTCGAGCCCGCTGATGGCGGCACAATTTACTACTGCTGCCGCGCCGGATTCCAGCACTGCCGCCGTTACGGCTTGGGTATTCAGCAGGTCACAGTCCGCGTGAGTCGGGGCCTGTACCTCCCAGCCTGCCGCAGTTGCAGCCCGTTGCATGACCTGACCGGTGCGGCCGCTGCCGCCGAATATCAGCATTTTCATGAATAGCTCACCCCTTATTGGAAATTCACCATGCCGGCGGCTTTCAGCACATCCCAGCCGCCCTCCAGCACGTAGATGGGGGCCTCTGTCACCTGCAGCTCACGCAGCTCACGCGCGATGTCCTCGGAGGAGGTGCAGTCATTCGTGCAGAACACCAGTACGCACTCTCCCTGCTCGGCTGCTGCCATCAGTCGTTCCACGGCGGCGTCAATCTGCTCCTGTTTCTGCGCGCCGGGGCGTATGGGGAACATGCGGTTATCGTTGAACAGAAGGTGATTGATTTCATAATCGCTCTCGCTGCGGGCATCTATCCACACAACCTTGTCCCCATACTGATTACGCACGGTTTCCAGGCACACGCGCCCGGTCGGCAATTCGCTCTGCACGCAGGGCGGCAGGCGTCGCGGCGCAAAAAACGCAGCATCTACCCAGTACAGCACCACGGCCAGTGCTACTATTACAAAGCCGAGCCGAATTAGTTGAGTAAAGGTATCTTTCATGCTGTGCCTACTTTTACCATACTTCCCCCCGACATTCAACACCATTTGAATGCCGTATGCTCATTTCACGGGCCAACCCAGGCACTGGTGGACCACTGCGGTATAATCCGCCGGCAGACCGAGTTCACGGTTGAGTGCGGGGATGTCAATCATGGCGCGAATGACGGTGGAGAGCCCGCGCGAGGTGGCATAAAGGTAGACATTCTGGTAAGCGGAGCCCACGTGGTTCTGGCCGCCGCGGTCATTCTTGATGACGTACAGGAGGTGCAGGGGGGCATTCTTCACAAAGTCCTGGCGTTCACAGAGGGGGATGAGGTTCTTGTCGTTCACCTTGCTCAGGCTGTGGGTGGGGCCATCGTACTGCCAGCAGCCGGTGGGTGTGAGCACATAGAGCGCCATGTTCTGCAGGTTGCGGGAGGTGGGGATGGTGCGCTTGCCATGGGCATTCATGCCCCAGGCTACCCACAGAATCTCGCTGAGGGTCTGGTCATCCACCGCCTGCGCCGGGTCGAAATCGCGCTTGCTCTGTCGCTGGGCAATGGCCTGCATGAGTGGCATGCCGCCTGTCATGTCGGGTGCCGGCAGTGTCTTAACCTCCGCTCCCCACCCCGGCAGTACAACCCCGGCCATCATGCATATTGTGAGTAATTTCCGTATCATGCTGTGCATTGTACCAACATATCGCCGCCTTGCAAGTACAAACTTTCATTTCTGGTGCATACGGTACACAAAACCGCCGCCTGTGCTCGGGGCGCAGGCGGCGGCAAAAGTCATTGCTGCTTGTTCAGATTACAGCAGGGAGAAAGCGATGTTGAGACCGGCGGTCACGATGGACACCATGCTCATCAGCTTAATGAGAATGTTGAGGGAGGGGCCGGAGGTATCCTTGAAGGGGTCGCCCACGGTGTCACCCACAACGGAGGCGTCGTGGATGGGCGTGTGCTTGCCGCAGAAGGAGGCGTCGCCCGTCTCGATGTACTTCTTGGCGTTGTCCCAGGCACCACCGGAGTTGGCCATGAACACGGCGAGCACGAAGCCACCGGCAAGACCACCGGCCAGCAGGCCGAACACACCGGCTACACCCATCACCAGACCGGTGGCAATCGGTACCACCACGGCGATGAGGGAGGGAACCACCATCTCACGCTGTGCACCCTGAGTGGAGATACCCACGCAGCGGGCGTAGTCGGCCTTCTTGCGGCCCTCGAATACGTCCTTGTCGCTCAGCTGGCGGCGAACTTCCTCAACCATGCTCTTGGCGGCGCGGCCCACGGCGTTCATGGTCAGACCGCAGAACAGGAAGGAAAGCATAGCGCCGATGAAGATACCCAGCAGAACCTTGGGGTTCATGAGGGTGACATCGAACTTGGTCATGAACTCAGCGATGCTGAGCTTGGAAACCTCGGTACCGGTACCCACGGGGGTCTCGCTGAAGGAGGAGATGAATACGGGAGCGTCGCCCAGACGAGCGGCTGCAATCTTGAGCTCCTCGATGTAGGAGGCCAGAAGAGCCAGAGCGGTCAGAGCGGCAGAACCGATGGCGAAGCCCTTACCGGTAGCAGCTGTGGTGTTGCCCAGAGCGTCGAGAGCGTCGGTACGGGAGCGAACGTCGTCACCCAGAGCGCTCATTTCGGCGTTACCGCCGGCGTTGTCGGAAATGGGACCGTAGGCGTCGGTAGCCAGGGTCAGACCCAGAGTGGAGAGCATACCCACGGCAGCGATACCGATACCGTAGAGACCCATAGCCATGTTGTCGGCAGTGAAAGCCCACTCGCCGGCTGCGCAGAGGTAAGCACCGATGGTGCCGAGCACGATGAAGAGCACCGGCCAGCAGGTGGAAATCATACCCACGCCGATACCGGAGATAATCACGGTAGCAGGACCGGTGGTGGCGTTCTCAGCGATGAACTTCACCGGCTTGAACTCGAAGGAGGTGTAGTACTCCGTCACCTTGCCGATGGCGATACCCACCACGAGACCGATGACGATGGAGCCCCAGATACCGAGCCAGTTCTCAATGCCGAGAACATACAGGATAACGGCGGACAGGATGGCGATAAGCACGCCGGAGAAGTTGATACCCTTGTTCAGAGCAGCCATGAGCTGGGTCTGGTTTGCACCGGGCTTGGTGCGTACAAGGAAGATACCGAGGATGGAAAGGATAGCGCCAACGGCACCGATAACCATGGGAGCCATGACAAGCTGCAGACCGGCCTCGTATGCCCAACCGGCAGCGGCGGCCACGGCGGCACCCAGAGCAGCTGTTGCAAGAATGGAACCGGCGTAAGACTCGTAAAGGTCAGCACCCATGCCGGCTACGTCGCCCACGTTGTCGCCCACGTTATCGGCGATGGTGGCGGGGTTACGGGGATCGTCCTCGTTGAAGTGGTACTCAGTCTTACCCACCAGGTCAGCGCCTACGTCGGCAGCCTTGGTGTAGATACCACCGCCCACACGGGCGAAGAGAGCCTGCAGAGAGGCACCCATACCGAAGGTAAGCATCACCGTGGTGATGTGCACCAGCTTGTCCACACCGGTGTGGTCACCCAGCAGGGGGGTGTACTCCAGAATGAGGTACCAGCCGGAGATATCAAGCAGACCGAAGCCCACCACCGTCAGACCCAGCACTGCGCCGGAGCGGAAAGCAAGCTGCAGACCCTTGTTCAGACCGTCCTTCTCATCGCGGCAGGCCTGGGCCACACGGCCGGAGGCGTAGGTGGCCGTCTTCATGCCGATGAAACCGGCAAGACCGGAGAAGAAACCACCCGTCAGGAAGGCAACGGGTACAATCTCGTTCTGCAGGCCATAGAAAGCCATGATGCCGAATGCCACGGCGATGATAACGAAGAAGACGGAAACAACTTTGTACTGCTGCTTCAGGTAGGCCATAGCGCCTTCACGCACGTAGCCTGCAATCTCCTTCATACGGTCGTTACCTTCATCGGCTTTCTTCATGTCAAAGAAGAACTTGGCGGCGAATGCCAGCACAAGGATGGAGGCAACAGGTACGATCCAGAATAACGTTTCGGGGTTCATAGTCTGTTTTGATTTAGGTTCATTGCTTTTTCCGAAAAGCGCGGCATTCTACACCCAAAAACCTGTTTTGTCCACCCAAATTTCTTAAAAAAAGATAATTTTCTGCCCGATTTGCGCCGAAATTCCAACAAAATCTATAAATTCGCGCGCAGGTACGCGTGCGCATGCGCACGTGGAAGCACTCGTTTTACCCCGCCAATCAGGCGATGTGCTCAAAGAAGAGCCTTATCAAAACGAGCAACACATAGAATAACGGAGCCACTGCGCAGGCTATCCCCTGCAGGCGGAGCCAATGTCGCAGCCATGGAAACCGCGCTCCCCAAGGGGCGGCGAGGTAGTAATCCACCCACCGGGCATACAAACCGAGGGCAAGCGCCACATTGCCGGCGATGGTGGCTATGCCGCCCAGAAGCAGAGCCATGTGTGCACCACGCACCGGGCAGAGACCCGCAACCAGCAGCATGTAACTGCCACCGGTCATCAAAGTGCCGCCATATATCAGTACTGTTGCTGCCACATGCTCAGCCCGTGTTGCCGGCGGCTGTATCCGCAGGCGTTTATCCTGTGATTGCTGTTCCATAGTCAGTTGGGTGGGGTATATCCGTCAGCGGCGCAGGGTTCGCTCAGCAGTACGGCGGCGCAGCAGGGCAAGCACCTCATCATCTGCCGGGCACCTGCGGCGCGAGAACTGGCGGCCACTGCTGCCATCTGCCTGCCAAATGTTGAGCACCACGACATCCTGCCCGAAATTGAGGGAATAGTGCTCACCCGAGAGCACAAACTGTGGTGCGTATGTCACCGGGGTGATTTCTCCCTCTTCGGCCAGTTCCTGTGCATAGGTACGCAGCAGCGCTTTTTCGCTCTCGCGCAGGTTTACCTTCTTCTGCCGCGGTAATTTGCCCGTGCCGTATTCCAGCACGTAGGAGTCCGCACCGGGCATTACCGCCCAGTTCATTTCGCTCACCTGCGAGCACCCCACCAGCAGCAGTGCAGCGGCTATTGCAGTCAGATAGCTCCTCATGCCCACATTATAGCGCAGGGAGACTATTTGTCAACTGAATCTACAATTTGGGTATCTCTAAAAACTCGGCAAATTGGAGTTTGCCCCCTATCCCCAAGGCGTTAGCCTTGGTCTTCACTCTGCGCGCAGCGCAGTCTTTTCACCGCGGGCTTTAGCCCGCTTTTCACTCGGCCACAGGCCGTTAAAAAGATATTTATTATCCTTTGCGAGCATAGCGAGCCGAGCATAGAGCCCGCTCACGCGGGCGACAGCACATAGGCAGGGGTGAGCGAGCGATAGCTCGCGTAGCCCCTGTTACAGGAATAAGAGGAAAAGGAGCCCCGTGAAACGGTGGCGACAGCCTTTCGTGGACTGACGGTTGCATACATGTAAATCCCAAAGCTACCGCACTTATCAGTCAGGCTGTCACCCCGTTTCACGGGGCTCTCAATATTTTTTGCTCAATACCCGGGGCTTCGCCGCTGCGCGGCTTCACCCCGCGCTATGTGCTGTCGCCCCGTTGACACGGGGCTTTTGAATTCCGCTCACCTTCGGTTCGCCGTACAGCCCTACAAATTGCTCTTTGGCGATTTTTTAGAGATGCCCAGATTGTAAATCCCTTAGTCTTCCAGTTCCCACCCGTGCTCGCCGTGGTAAATCATTTGCCGGGTCATGCCGCCGTCTATGCAGATGTTCTCGCCGCTGATGAAACCGGCCTTGGCTGAGCAGAGGTAGAGCACCATGTGGGCAATGTCCTCGGGGCAGCCCACGCGCCCGGCGGGGTGTTGTGTTACATCTGCTCCGCTGTAGGTAGCGCCACGTGTTTCAATCCAGCCAGGGGAGATGGAATTGACCCGCACGCGCCCGGCGAGGGAGACTGCCAGTGCGTGTGTGAGTGCGGCAATTCCGCCCTTGGCGGCGGTGTAGCACTCCGTACCGGGCATACTCATGCGATCCCGGCTGGAGGATATGTTGACGATGGCCGCCCCCTCGGCAAAGTGCTCCATTAACAGGCGGGTGAGCATATACGGGGCGGCTACTCCCACCTGCAGGGCATAATTGAACTCCTGCCACGAGCAGTCGGGCAAACCTTTGAACAGCGGGGCGGCGTTGTTAATCAGGTAATCCACATGCCCATACTCCGCAATCACCTTGTCGCAGAACGTGCGCAAATCCGCTTCCTCGGCCAGATTGCCCACAAAATAGGGGTTCTCCTGCAGGTCAAAAATGCACACATGCGCTCCCGCGGCGGTGAAGGAATCTGCTATGCAGCGGCCTATACCCTGCGCCCCACTTGTCACAATTACTACTTTCCCGGCAAACTCGCTCATGCCCATATCATATCCAAGACCAGGGAGCATGTCAACATTGAAGGACGAGTTGATATATTTGGCGGGCATCAGCTGTAGCAAAGTTCTGCTACCGTGCAGCGTAAGCTGCCAAGCTCTTCAACTCGTACTTCGAAATTCGTCCCGCGTCCTTAAAAAAAACGCCCCTCACTTGCGGGTGAGGGGCGGTTCGGTTCAGTGTAAGTTCAGAGAGATGAGAAAGTGTACTTTACTAATTAGGCCTTGGCTTCTTCCTCGGCGGCAGCGGGCTCCTCGTCTTCCTTGCGGGAGGGCATTTTGCCGGTGGTGAAGTACTGCTCAATCTCCTCGAGGGTACGACCCTTGGTCTCAGGCATGAAGAAGGCAGCTGTGATGAAGTAAATCACCGTGAAGCCGGCCAGCCAGAAGAACACAGAGGAGTAGCCGGATGCGCCAACCCAGGGCAGGAAGGTACCTGCGATGGTGGTGGAAACCAGCTGGTTGATGAGCAGGGCGATGGCCATACCGTTAGCGCGGATGCGGTTGGGCATGAGCTCGGAGAGAGCCAGCCATACGCACACGCCGGGGCCTGCTGCGTAGAATGCGATGAACACCACGAAGAAGCCGGCAACCATGTAGCCGGTGAAGGCACCGGGCTTCATGCCGATTTCAGCACGGGTAATCTGGATTTCCTTCACGCTGCCCTTCTCGAGGATGGGGGTGCCGAAGAAGTTTTTGAACTTGTCCATGAAGTTGGGGTCAGCCTCGACGATGCTCTGCTTCACATCAACGGCGGTACCTTCAGCCTTCGGGTCGGCGGAGAACTCGGCAACGTCCTGCTTGGTGTCGTTACCATGAGTGTAGTTCACGATGAGCTGCATGCCGGGGGCCACGCTTTCGCCCTGCATGAACTCGGGATAGGTCTGGGCGATGGTAGCGTCCTTGGCCATAGCCTGCTGCACGGCATCAGCAGCAGAGATGTTCAGGGAGTTGTTGGCTACGGCAGCCTTCACGATGTCGGTGACATCCACACGCTTGTTTTCCACTGTCAGGAACATGACACCTACGCCGGCCAGACCGACGATGATACCCAGCGTACCCATCTTGAGCAGGAAGGTGCGGCCCTTCTTGTCCACCAGGGATACGGCAACGATGGTCATCACCATGTTCATGACCTTAATGCTCAGGTCAGCCCAGTTGGCGAAGGAGCCCTGCAGACCTGCCTGCTGGAAGATCTTCACCGAGTAGTTGAGCACGGAGTTAATACCGGTAGCCTGAGTGCAGGCCAGTACAACCACTGCCAGGCAGAAGGGAATGACATACTTGCGCTGCAGAAGGCTGTCACCCTTGGCGGCCTCGGCCATGGCGGCCTTCTCGGCTGCCTCGCGGGCATCGGCGTCTTTCATCTCCTGCAGAATCTCGCGGGCGGCGGCATCGCCGTTGTTGGAAGCGAGGGAGAGCAGAGCCTCGTCCTCACGACCGTTGCGGTACAGCCAGCGGGGGGATTCCTTCAGTTTGAAAGCACCGATGAAGAGGATGATACCGGGAAGGGCGGAGCACCAGAAGATAACCTGCCAGGCAATCTGCTTGCTCTCGGCAGATACGGTCATGTCGTCAGCGGCACCGACAATCTCGGTGGTGACCAGACCGATAACGGCGGCGAATACCAGACCCACGGTGAGCATGAACTGGAACATGCCTGTACCCTTACCGCGGGAGTTGGCGTCCAGACATTCTGCCAGGTACATGGGAACAACCACACCCACCAGACCGGCGGAGGCACCCTGCAGAATACGGCCGCCCATCAGCATGCCGAAGCTGCCGTCGGAGAAGCAGATGACCGGAATGCTCAGCGTGAAGAGCAAGGCGGAGATGATGATAACATTACGACGCCCGAGCCACTCTGCCAGCATGCCGGCAAACAGAGAGGACAGAACGGAACCTGCCAGCACGGCCGCAACCACGAGCGAGATTTCCGAGGGTGTGTAAGAGGAGGTCTTTTCAATATAAGGCAGAGCCGCGGCAATCACGCCTACGTCAATACCATACAAAAGACCGCCAAGACCTGCCATTACCATGAGGTAAAGGGCGTAGCGCTTGACCGATGCTGAGAGCTCGGTTGTCGTTGTATCTGTACTCATAACGTGACTATTATATCACTCCTATCTGCCAGTTCAATCCAAAAATTAGGGTTAGAATGGGGAAAAATGATAGCAAAATTGTTGAGCCTTGAGCTGTAGGGCTTACGAGATTGCGGTGGATGCCAGATTTTTTGCGCATTATGCGTGCGCGCGTGAGAGAATGCGCAGAATTTCAGCTGCTGAGCCGGGATTGCAGGGTAGCGGGGAGGCCCAGGGCTCTCGCCGCAACCAGGTGCGCTGGCGCTTGGCATATTGGCGTGTGGCGAGTGCCAGGGCGGTGGTGAGTTCTGTGCGGTTGAGGCTGCCGCTCAGGTGCTCACGAATGAGGCTGAGCCCCAGGGTTTTCTCGGCCGTGGGGGATAGCTCTGTGGGCAGGGCTGCGACTTCATCGATGGCGCCGTGGTTGAGCATGTGGGCGGCGCGTGTTGCTATGCGGCTGTCGAGTTCGGCAACGTCCCTTGTCAGGCAGAATCCCGGGCCGCATGCCTGCGGTTGCCAGTTGTTGCGCCAGTACGAGAGCGGTTTGCCGCCCAGTAGCACAATTTCCAGATTGCGCACGACATAGCGGGGGTTCTGCAGGTTGGTGGCAGCGGCGCCCTCGGGGTCTAGCTCCTGCAGGCGGCGCACGGCTTCCTCTGCCGGCAGGGATTCCAGCTCGGCGCGCAGGGTTGGGTCGCTTGGCGGTGCCGGGGATATGCCGTGCGATATGAACTTAACGTACAGTCCGCTGCCGCCGGTAACAATCGGTATGGCACCGCGGGCCTGAATATCGGCTATGCACGCTTGCGCCCGGCGTGCGTGGGTGGCGGCATCATTATTTTCACTGACATCCATGGTGCCGATGAGGTGGTGGAGAACTCCCGCCATCTCCTCGGCACTTGGTGCCGCTGTGAGTACGGGCAGGGCACGGTAGACCTGGTAGGCATCTGCGCTCACAATTTCCGCATTGCCCAATCTCTGTGCCAGTTCGACAGCTACGGCACTTTTGCCGCAGCCGGTCGGCCCCAGTATGAAAATCGGCCCTTCCACTCAGTGACGAAAAGCGGTGAATTATTTAGGTGCCGGGCCGTATTTATTCGGGCCGGGGGTACGGTGCTGGGTCGAGAGGTACAGGATGATGCTGCCCACAATGATGTCTGCACGCAGTGCAGCCCAGGCCCATTCTGCGGCATCTCTGGTGAAGTACTCGGGCAGAATTCCCTCGGCATGCAGGGCAATGACAGCTGTGCCGCCAAGTGCCAGCAGCAGGAAGGTGATGAGCAGCCCCGGCCCTTTGTCCAAATCGTGCAGGCGACGAATGGTGAGCGTGATAAGCGGGCAGGCCAGAATGATGGGCAGTACCAGCCACAGCCAGAGGGGAACCTCACTCATTGCGCCATCTCGATAGCAGTTGACAAAGAGGGCGGCCTCGGCTGTCAGTAGTGCCAGCACCAGGGGCATGAATGCCCAGAACTCGCGGCGCGAGGAGCGCCCACGCACGTCGCAGAACAGGCGCAGGCAGCGGTGGATGTTGTGCAGCGGGCTGTCGGGGTAGGCGGAGCGCATGGGGTGCTTGCAGGTGGGGCAACGGTGCGGCAGTTTATTGTTGGCTGCCAGTATGCTCTGGCCGCAACGGGGACAATCGCCCATGTAGCGGTGCACGCCTGCTACAAGGGAGGGGGATGAAGTGTTTTCGTCGGACATAACGTTATACAGATATTACTCGAGGGGATATTTGGCGGAGGGACCGTACTTGTTGGTGCCGCGCTGGCTATCCATCAGGCAGAACATGAGGATGACCAGCATCAGTATGATAGCCAGCACACCCAGACCCATGGCGGCATACATACCCCATTCACTGAGATAGATGAGGTGGTCGGGCACACTGCCGAGTATGCGTAGCATGATGTCGTTTATGTTCACCGCGGCGGCTGCAGCAAGGCCGCAAAGAATGACAGCTGTCGGCCACAGCATGCTGCGCCCCACATCATGCAGGCGACGTATGGTCAGCGTCAGCAGGGGCAGGGGTAGGGCGACCACCCATATCAGGATGGCAGCACCCAGCATGGCTGCCAGTATATACTGAGCCATGCCCGGCAGGGCGGGGATGTTTGCGTACTCACGCAGCAGGCTGATGGCGGCGCCGTTGCAAACGTAATCCATGGCTGCGGCCAGCAGGACAGCTAGGCCGCCCATGATGCTACTGAATCCCCAGAACTCGCGACGTGTGGCTCGACCACGCAGAACCCAGGCTTTGCGGTATGCCAGTTCGAAGTTGTGGTTGGCGGCTTTCTGACGCTTGGCGCGTAAGATAAATCCGCAGATGGGGCAGAGCTCGGGCAGTTTACCGCTCTTCACGGATAATTTTCCTTGACACCGGGGACAGAGCAGGTCGGTTTCGGGGTGTCGCTCGGTGGTGTTTTTGCGCTGGGAGGCTGGTTTGGTGGTCGGATTGGCTGCTGTTTTGGTCAGCGGGCGGGGGGTGGAAGTGGTCGGTTTTGGCTTAACCGGAGCAGGGGCAGCGGCTTCAGCCGGTGTGTCTTTCTTCTCCGGTGTGTCTTTTTTCTCCGGTGTGTCTTTCTTCTCCGGTGTGGTTACAGGCGGAGTGGGTTGTTCCGGGGTGTTCTTCTTGTCAGGCTCCGGCGTGGTTTCTGCCGGTTTTGTGCTTGCTACCACCGTTTGGGGGGCGGGGACAGTTGCGGTAGGTGTGGCGGTTTGAGTGGGCTTGGCAGTGGCCGGTTTGAGGATGACCGGCTTGGCCGCGGCCGGCTTGACTGTGGTAAGTTTGACAGCTGTCGGCTTAATGTCGGACAGACTGACAGTTGCAGGAACCGGTACTGTGGGTTTGGTAGCCATTGTTGATTAGGAGATGGGATATTTCGGGGACGGGCCGTACTTGTTCGGGCCACGCTGGCTGTCGAGTACGGTGAGAATGAAGATGTACAGGCAGGCGGCTAAGGTGATAAGCAGCATCACGACAAACATTATCGGTAGTACCGAGTCGTAAGGAGTGGCCTCTGTCTGCGACAGGAAGGGTAGAGCGGCTACCATGGACAGCAGGCTCAGTATCCATACCCCCAGCAGCACGAAGTAGCCCAGCAGCCACATGCCGCTGCGCCCGACATCGTGCAGTCGGCGTATCGTCACGGTAATATGTGGTACCATGACGGCCAGATTGAGCAGGAAATAAACGAGCCCCAGCACGAACAGCATGATAAGAGCACCCGTCGGCAGCTCATCGGGCATGTTGTTGGCTCCGGGATTGTCGAGGGCTGTCAGGGTATCCTCAGGCAGCATGCTCACCGCCACAATCTGCAGGACGGTGAGGAACACCTGAACGATAATGGTACTGAAGAGCACAAAGCTCCAGTACTCGATACGCGGGGCGCGCCCTTTTATGGTAAAGGATTTGCGCAGTGCCAGTACGAAGTTCTGCCAGAGGTCGTGAATGTTGAAGGCTCGCAGTCTGTACCCGCAGGCCGGGCAACACTCGGGCAGCTGGTTATTGGCGGCACTGAGTTCTGTGGCACAAGCGGGGCAGGTGCCGGCGGGGGCTGATTGAGGGGGTGCGGACATTACCTGAGCCGGGGTGTCGAGCACGGCCTGCAGGTCGCGCCAGGTGCTGTCTCCCTTGCGGGCGGCTTTCGTATCGGGCTGCAGTTTTCCGGTTGCCAGCAGGGCGCGCAGTTCATCGAGCGTGTGTGGCCCCTGCGGTTCCCTGTTCTCGTTGAGATAATAGTATTCGTTCATGTCGGCAGTAAATCAGTTAAGGGGATATTTGGAGGAAGGTCCGTACTTGTTGGGGCCCGGGCTGCTGTCCGTTACGCTGAATACAAACAGGCAGATGCCCAGCAGCATGACAGTCAGGTACAGCAGGCCAAGCCAACCTTCGTAGTTCATCATACTGACATGGTCGATGATTTCCTGAATCCTGGCGTCGAGCGATTTCTCATCGTCTATGGCCATCAGCAGTTGCCAGTTGATGTTGCTGAGGTATTCATACACGCGGTACAGGTAGAGTCCCATCCAGCTCAGGTCAACGATGATGTAGGCACCCAGCCACCATGCACTGCGCCCTATGTCGTGCAGGCGTCGCGAACTCACGGCCAGCGACACCAGGGTGAAATACAGTACCAGTACGGCCATCACACCAATAGCTATCCATGCCGGCAGCATGCCGGGGGCTTCGAGTAGGTGCTTTCCGAGCCTGTCCGGTATGTTATCAACAGAGTTGTGAATGCTGACCAGGGTCACGATGGTGGCAATGAAAGCCAGCGGCACGTAAATCAGCATGTAGAAGAGGAAGGTGCTCCAGAACTCCTTGCGGGTGCTGCGGCCTTTCCAGGTGAAGGGGCGCGCGAATGCCGCACGGGCGCACTGCCACATGGTGTCCCGTTGCGGGCGCAGGTGGTGGCCACAGTGTGGGCATGACGGCGGCAGTTGTAAGCCCTCGGTTCGCAGTTCCTGCCCGCAGGCGGGGCAGTTGCCCGCCGGGCCGTCTGTTGGCGCTGGGGGCAGGGGATCTGGCGGTATATTTGACGGTGCTTCAGCCCCCGGTACAGGGGGTAAATCCTCTGTCGCAGCCGGAGCCGATGGCAGCGGGGGAAGGGTGGTTTGATTCATGAGCACGCACCCCACCGGAACCCAACACTTATCACCCTCGGCCGCAACCTCCGTGGCGGCCGATATCACCCCGCTCAGCAGCATGTTGCTCAGCTCCGTGGTCGTGTACGGACCCTGGGGCTGTGTGCGTGCGGGGTTCAGGTAATAATAGCGCTTCTCCATCATCTTCTCTCATTCTGCCTTACTCTCCCTGCTATGTCAAGCGAAAAGCTTTCCGTATCAGCGTAAAATCGTGCCCGAACCTGCGCTTTTTGCTTGACTTACGATGGGGCTTTGATAGGATGCTATGGTATTCAAGTGGAGGACTGTACTCCGTACGTCCGTGTACTATCTTTTAATCTTACACACGAAATTATGAAACTGCATCTCCCTAAGGGACTTAGAAGCGCTGTTCTCGCCTGCATGGCAGTCGTGAGCGGAATCGCTGCAACTGTTGGTACCGGTATGATTACCGGTGGTGCGCTCGCTGTGACATTTGCCGTGCCGCAGGCGCAGGCAGCAACGTATGAGGTTACTCCGGGCGATGATAATTACATGCACAGCTGTATCTTTACAGATGAAGCTGACGGTGTAACGACTGCCGGGTGGGCTGCCGCTGCTGCCAATAACAGTGTACACACGCTGCATTTTGTAGCGCCCGAGACGGCAGGGGATGATAAGGTGCTCCAGATTCAGTACAATACGTTCTCTGCTGCTGCCATTGTGGCGGATGCCGATACGGATATTGCCGGAATCGCGCCGAGTGGTACCCGTGGGTTTATTATCGGTGTTAATGGTGCCGATAATACCTCGACCTTTAATCGCGATTTTTCCTTTACTCCCAATAATGGCTTCACTATCCGGGGTAACAATACCTTCAACGTAGCAGTCGGCAAGACTCTCAATATTGCCCCGACCGGTGGTACATTGCAGTCCGGTGGTGCTTTGACTCTGGCCGGTGGCGGTTCTGTTGTGATGACCCGCCAGCTTGTTAATAACGGCACTATTACTATTTCTGCCGATACTTCGCTGACCCTGTCAGGGCTGAAGTCCACAACCGCTCTGGTGAATAACGGTTCTCTTGAGTTTGCTGCGGGTGCAGTTATTGACCTTTCTACCCTTACAGCCACAGATGGTGTGTACACCATTTTCACCGGCTCCGGTACATCCGCTTCCTTTGCCGGCCTTACAAGCGAAAACCTGACGGGGGTGGAGCTTGCGGGGCGAGAGGTTGCTTTCTCTGCCGATGGTACGGTTACGATATCCCTCGCAGAGAGCACTCTCCTGTTCAACGGCGGTACCCTGAGCTGGGACACTACCACGGCTTCTTTCGACAGTAACAAGACCTTTGCCGAGGGTAATTCCGTTGTATTCACCGGTGTTTCCGATGTGACGCTGGCTGAGAATATCTCGGCTGCGGCAGTGATTGTTGCCGGGGAATCTACCATGAGACTGACCGGTGGTGCCAACAAGCTCACAACTGCTTCCCTTAATGTTGAAGGTACTCTCGTGCTGAAGGATGCCGCTCTGGCCGATGAAACCCGTGTGATTGGTGCCGGTACGGTGGAAATCGGGTACGACATGACCACCAACAAGTCCGTTCTGGCCGGTCTGACCGGTAATCTGGTGGTTGGTGAGGGGGCAACGGTAATTGCCGGCGCTTCTGATGCTCTGGGTACCAATCTTCTGGCGACTTCCAATCGTGTTATCCGTGTAAAGGATGGCGGTACTCTTGACGTGCATGGTCGCGAGGAGTATTACGCCATTGTGCTCGAGAAGGGGGGCACTCTTGCCAATGATGGCGGCGGCATCAGTGTAGATGATTATCGTCAGACCCCCATCATTACTCTGGAGGGCGATGCTACCGTTCGTGCTACCGCCAATTTCGGTATGGTTGGCAGTGGTTATGGTGCAACGACCCTCACCCTCAATGGTCACACTCTGACCAAGACGGGTGCGGCTGAATTCACTCTGCGCAATACAACAGTCAGTGCCGGTACTATTCATGTCAGCGAGGGTAAACTCAAGGTTGGGTATGGTACTGCTTCCACTCTTAACAATACTGTACTGAGTGTGGGCAACGGAGCAGTGCTCGAACTGCATGGCGGTACATACTCCTCTGTTACCATCAATCTGGAGGATGGTGCCACCTTCAACTACCGCACCGGCGGCGATCATTCCATAGCATCCTTCAATACCGGGACTTCCATTCTCAGCTCAGCAGACAATGCCACAAGAATGATGACTGTAACGGGAGCATCCCTCTCGACCGGTCTGTTGACCAAGAAGAACAATGGCGGTCTGACATACAGTGGCACTGTCAACCTCCAGAAGGGTATGACGGTGGAGGCCGGTACCGTGAACTTCAATGGTGCTGCTACCATCTCCGGTCTGCTGACGGTGAACACCGGGGCTACCCTGAACGTGGGTGAGAGTGGCTCTGTTATCATTGGTGACCTCAGCGGGTTCTCCTCCACCACGACAGAACCTACAACGAACGGGCTGGCCAGTGTCAGCTACAAGGTGCTCGAGAATAACGGCACTTCCAATATCACTTCGGTCACTTATAGTGGTGACGGACAGTCCTACACTCTCACCGATGGTGCTATCTCCCTTGCTGACCTGTACTATGCCGTCAGCGGTACTGTGACCGTGGGCGGCTCCAGCCCCACGGCCGATACGGCAAATGCTGCCGGTTATGTGGTGAAGAGCGGTGCCACGCTTGCCATTGCCGGCAATGCCAACGACACCATGACCGCTGCCAAGATTGTTTCCACTGCCTCCGGTAACGGTACGCTCAAGATTACCACCGACGGCTTTGCCACCGGCAATGCCAATCTCACGACCACGTTCTCGGGTACTCTGGAACTGGCAGAGAATGTGGGCTTCACCTTCGGTTCTGCAACTGCCGGTAACGGGGCAGATTCCAAGGTAATCGACACATCGTCATTCTCTGCGGTTAAGCTGCACAATGGTTCTACCCTCAAGTATTGCGGTAACGGACAGAGTACGTTCAACAATGTCACCGTGGCAGACGGTACTGCCGCTCTTTATTTTGTAGATGCCGACCATAACAGGGCTGTTCAGTTGGCCGGTACCACCACGCTGAACGGTAACCTCAATATTACCTCCCAGTACAATGGTGCTCTGAATATCCACCACCTGACCGGTGCCGGTAACATCAGCTCCTCCGGCCCGGGCGAGACCTACGTGCTCTCCATCGAATCCCTGCAGGGCTATACCGGAGCCATGAGCTTTAACAAGGGTAGTGGGCCATACCGCGTCAGCATTGGTTCCGGTACCGGTGCCAATGTGGCTCATGGAGGTATTACCATTGCCAATGGTACTCAGCTCACCGTTAATGTGGCTGAAGGTGTGGCTATGACCGGTGCTGTGACCGTGAATGGAGCAGGCAATACGATTACCTCCGCCGGTGCCGGTCTGAACCTCAGCCAGCTGAGTGTCGGCTCGGGCGCTGCACTGACCCTGGGCGGCAATGTGAGCGCACTGCTGATGAATCATGACGGCGGTCTGACTCTCAACGGCCTGAGTCTTACCGACGGAGCTGTGCTGAGCTACGGCAGTGGCGCCAACCTGCTGTCCATCGGTGCCGATATGCTCACCGGTGGGGTTGTGATTGCCGGTGGTCTTACGCTCGATGAGACAGGCGTGAACCTTGGTCTGAGCTCCGAGATTGCCATGGATAGCATCGGGATTGATGCCTACAGCGATGGCGAGCTCGTGAAGGTGGGCGGCAACTGGTACCTGAAGACAAGTGTTGTAGCTGTTCCCGATAATGTGCTGGAAGTCGGCACTGACGGCGTGACCTATGATAGCGCCGATGTGACCGGTAAGAACACGATTCGCCTGAACGGTGGTCTGCTTACTCTCGGCGATACCGATGTGGCTGCTGAGTTCACCACGCTTGAAACGACATTCGCCGGTGGTTCAATTGTTGCTACCGGTACCGAGTCTGAGGTGAGCTTCAGTTCTGTTGCTATCGCCGATGGTGCTACCGTAACCCTGAAGGACGGTGCTACCGATCTTACACTGAAGACCAATTCCATCAGTTTTGGTACTGATTCCGCAATTGTGGTTGAGTCCGGTCAGACCTTGGATTTGTCTGCCATTGATTACAGTGCTACGGCTTCCGGGTTCAATGCGAGCGGCGCCTTTGAGAAATTGGTGGATGCTGCATCCGGTGCCGGTACGGTTAAGATTGGTTCTGCGGCGGATGCCATTGTGCAGGTTCGCAACGCCGAACTGAACACCAACCTCGAGGTTGCCAATATTCGCCTGAATTCGCATAGCGCCGGCGCTACTCTTACAATCGGTGAGAACGGCAGTCTGACCGCCACCGGTGAGTTCGTACGTCTGGAGAATCGCATGAACCTTGCTGTGAGTGGCGGTGATTTGACTGCTGCAAAGGTTCAGCTCGGTCATTCGACACGCGGCTATGCTGCTCACCTCAGTATGGCAGATGGCAGCATCACGACCGGTAGTATTGACTACACGACCGCCGGGGATACCGGCAGCTCCTTCACCATGACCGGTGGTACGCTTACCATTACCTCTGCCACTGGTATCGGAGCAGGTGTACAGACTAGCATTTCCGGTGGTACGCTGGCTACTGACGGCGCCGATTGGGCTTTGACCGGTGCCACCGTAGGCGGTGTGGCTATTGTCGGTGATAACACCATTACCCTCAACGGCGGCACTCTGACCGGTACGCTCGACAACAGCGCCGGTAAGCTGGCTGTTGCCGGTGCCATCGATATCACCTCCGCCGGTTATGTGACCACCACGACTCCCTCCGAGTACAGCTCCTCCACGGGTAACGGTTATGTGAAGACCAATACCGCATACGACGTTGCCACGACAGTGGGCAACCTGACTGTGGCCGATGGCACAACCTGGACGGTGAACGGCAGCGCCGACAACGTGAGCTACGCCAACGGCGTGGTGACCGTGGCCGGTACTGACTGGGGTACCAAGTACTACATCAATTCTGCAGATGAGACCTACAGCACGATTAGCAAGACCAATGGCGAGGGCGAGGCTCTGACCGCCGTAGTGCTCAACGGTAGTGGCCTGAATCTGGATAGTGCTCTTGACGGCGTTGCCATCGAGGTGACCAAGGAAGGCCAGTCTGTGGTGAATATTACATCCACGACCACGCTGAACTCCGCGAGCGTCAGCTCCGACGCCGCCCACCAGCTTAAACTGCACGGCGCCGGCACCTATGCTCTGGCTAACGGTGTAGGCACTCTGGGCGACGGCGTGGTACTGGGCGATAGCTCATCCTGGACCGGTACGGTACAGATTACTAACGTGAGCACCGGCAACATGTCTGAGCTGCTCAGCGGACTTACCAACGGTGCCGGTACGGTATCGGTCGCCAACCTCACCGGTTGGTTCAATACGGTTGACTGCGCTGCCAATATCAAGCTTGTCAATGGCGAGGGCACACCTGCCATCTCCATTAACAACGGCAATGCCGACGCCGTGGGCGGAGCTCAGCGCTATGCTGTGCTGAGCGGTACCGTCAGCGGGGATGGCGACATTAAGTTCCTTGCCTGGAGCTCCACTGCCAACCGTCAGGTAAACTACAAGTTCACCGGTGAGGTGAGCGGCTGGACCGGTTCCTTCATCAATGCCGGTCAGCATGAGCGCACCGTCAACATCATCTTTGAGGGCGATACGGAGATTAATGCCTCCGTCCTCAATCAGGGTAATGTGGCGGACTGCAAGTCTGTTCTTACCATCGGCGGTGCTTCTGCCGTGACCATGAATGGTGATGTGGACGTGACGAAGATGGTGCTCGATCAGGCCACCACCTTCAGCGGCTCCGTGGCAGTGAGCGACTCGATTACCAACAACGGTGGCATGACGCTGAGCAACGACCTGACCCTGGCCGGTCAGCTCGGTGGTACAGGCAATGTAACCGGTACAAATCTGGACCTGCAGGGTGCCGCCAACACCGCCGGTGACATCACCCTGAGCGGCGTTCTGACTTTGGGCACGGATAGTGTTGCAAGCACGCTGACCGCCGGTGCTCTGGATATTACCGGTGGCATTACGTTCAACAAGCTTGCCGAATCTCAGATTACTGCCGACAGCCTGGGCGCAGACCTTGGTCTCAGCATCAGCGATGCCCTGCTGCTGACCCAGATTTCCCAGTCCGCCACCAAGAGCCTGACGCTCATGACGGTGACCGACCTCGCCGGACATGGTATCCTGCTCAACGGCGGCAGCGAGTACGACAGTGCCGATGGCCAGTACCGTTACACCGTGAGCATCGGTGCCGATGGTGCCGTGACCATCACCTCCGCCGCCAACGGCCTGAAGTGGGCCGGTACCGAGGAGAGTAACCTGTGGGGTGAGGGCGACAGCTGGCTGTCCGGCTCCGTGCCCGAGGCCACCAACTCCGTTGTCTTCAACGGCGCCGGTGTCAGCGAGGTTATCATCAGCGGTTCGGTTGCCATCGAGAACGTAACCGTCGACGTGGATGCCGCCAATGGCGACACCACCGGCTACGAGTTTATCGGCAGCAGCGCCGCCGATGAGCTCCACCTCAGCAAGAACCTGTCCGTGAATGCCGGCAGCCTGATTCTGGGTGTGAACACCGTGGTAGACGGTCGCACCGAGGTAGTGGCAGGCGCCTCTCTCGAGGTGATTGCCGGTAACCTGGCCTCTCAGTACGGCTTCGACAACGCCGGTGAACTCATCATCACCTCCGGTGCGAACCAGTCCGTGGTGAGCGTGGTAGGTGGCGACATGAACAACAGCGGCACCATCACCAACAGCGGCATGCTGATTGTGGGTCAGGAGTTCCAGACCGAAGGGGATATCCCCTCGCTCAACAACAGCGGCCACATCGACAACACCGGCACCATCGGTCTGGTGGGTGATCTGGTGAACAGCGGCACACTGGCTCAGACCGGCGGCAGCCTGATCGTACAGGGCGATGCCACCAACACCGGCGCCGATATCGCAGCACCTGCCGAGGGTGCAGAGCCTGCACCCGGCATGGATATCAGCGGTGGTGCGGTAGCTATCACCGGCACACTGACCAACACCGACACCGTGAAGGTGAGCGGGGATGACACCACCGTTACCGTTGGTTCTCTGGTGAATACCGATGGCACTCTCAGCGTTGAGAGCGGCTCTGTAACCGTGGGCAGTGAGGAAACTCCCGGCACGCTGGATAACAGTAACGGCAGCATCGCCCTGGGTGGCGAGTCCACCACCGGCAGCCTGACCGTCTACGGTGACCTGAACAACGCCGGCGGCAGCATCTCCGTAGCCGGCGGCAGCGACATGGCCGTGAGCGGCGACGTTGACAACACCGCCGGCGGCAGCATCTCCGTGACCGGCGGCAGCAGCCTGGCCGTGAGCGGTAATCTCGACAACACCGGCGGCGACCTGAGCCTGAGCGACAGCGACTCGACAGCCAGCATCGGCGGTGACCTCATCATGACCGATGGTACCTCCAAGGGTACTCTGACCGTGGGTGAGGGCACAGAGCTGACAGTCGGCGGTGATCTGGCAGCCAACAGCGTCACCCTCGAGTTCGGCGGCAACGTGACCGTGGCCGGCGACGTGGAGATTGAAAGCCTGACCAACGACGGTATCTTCACCGCCAACGGCTCAGTCGACACCGAGGTACACATCGGTACCCTGAGCAACAACGGCACGCTCTCTGTCGGCGTGACGGGCGCAGACGGCACCCTGACCGGCGGCCATCTGGACATCACCACCCTTACCGGTGACGGCGATGTGAACGTAGGCGAGGGCGGCTCCCTGACCATCAACAGCGCTACCACCTTCACCGGCCAGCTCAACAACCTCGGCACGCTCGATATTACCGAAGTCACCCTCGACTCCGCCCAGGAGAGCGAAGGCCAGACCGCCGGTAACATCCACACCGGCAGCCTGGTTGTGACCGACAACGCCACCGGTTACGAGGGCGGCAGCTACGCACTGGGTGAGGTAACGACCGATACGCTGACCATCGACGGCATCAGCACCGACACCACCCGCCTGAGCCTGACCTCGCTGGACTCCAAGACCGAGGGCGGCAAGATTAAGCTGGTACTCAGCGACATTGAGGACGGCACCGTGACCGACGGTAGCTACCACCTCATCGACCTCGAGGAGGCCATGACCGGCAGCATTGCCGAGGAGTTCGACCTGAGCAACTACGGCTACAATGCCGATGGTGACTACGACCGCACTCTGGCCGAGGTACAGAACGACTACATGCAGGCCCTGCTGCAGCAGAACAAGTACGTGACCTTCAGCGATGTGGCTCCCGCCGACGGCGTAGCCCTGCTTGCCGGTGGCACCACCGACCTGTACGTCTCCATCACCGAACTGCCCGATGAGCTGAGCGTATGGAACCTGAATGGAACGGAAACCATGACCGAGGCCGGTCTGACCGTTCTGACCGACGGCAAGCTGGTGAGCGACGACATCCTCGACAACGTGAAGACGGTGAAGGTGACCGGTGAGCAGGCTATCGACCTGACCGGCGATATCACCCGAGTAACGCTCAACAACCTGACCGCAGCCGAGGGAAGCGCCACCGCTCTGACCATCAGCGGCGACGGCTCCGCTGACGACAGCGCCGCCATCACCACCGCGGCCGACGGCTTTGACGGCACTCTGGTTCTTACCAAGGCAAGTGCAGATATCAGCGGCAAGGTAACCACCCTGCAGACCGGTGACGACAGCGCCGCCAACCTCGACCTGAGCGACAGCGCCATCGAGGTGACCGGCACGGGCGTGACCCTCAGCGGTGTGGTGAACAAGGGCAGCCTGAACTTCGGTCTGGGCAGCGACGAGCTGGGTAAGGAAATCATCGGCGGCGACGTCCGACTGAACGGCACTGCCATCAACGTGACTCAGCAGGACAACAGCATCGTCATCGACGGTGTGGGTGCCGGCGTGAACACCATTGCCGACCTGGGCGAGACCTCCGGC